>DATMZZ010000129.1:0-3009 GCA_035573175.1 Allostellaceae bacterium | reverse complement strand
CAGCGACGGGTTGTTCGGTGTCGCGCCGTCGTCTTTGAACCGATAGCGCTGCGGGGTCACGGGCCGGACGAGGCCGGCGAGTTGCTTCGGCTTCGGGCGACCGAAACCGGTCATTCGTTCGACGAACCGCTTCGCGTCTTCGATAAGGGTCATGGTGCGCCTCGGTGCATGCATAAAACACCGTACGCACTGGAACGTTGCCCAGAGCGCGGCTGTCCCCTTGGGAGGGCGAAACCGCGCGCCGCATGCTAGGGTGCCGCCGGAATTCAGAGGTCAGGTGGTATGAAGTTCGGCTATTTCACTCTCAGCGACAATAACTATCGCGACAACCGGCGTACACCGAATGAGTTTGTGCAGCAGATCGTATCCGAGGCGATCTATGCCGAAGAGCTCGGCTTTCATTCCGCTTGGGTCGGCGAGCATCATTTCAGCTCGCTCGGCGTGAACTCCGCGCCGGAGCTGGTGCTGACCTATGTCGCGGCGAAGACGCAGCGCATTCGTCTCGCGCCGGCAGTGAATGTGCTGCCGCTACATCATCCAATCCGCGTTGCCGAGCAATGGGCGACGCTCGATCTCCTGAGCGGCGGCCGCGTCGATTTCGCCAGCGGCCGCGGCTATGACCGCCGCGAATACGGACCCTTCGGTGCCGATTTCGAGGACAACACCGCGACGTTTGCCGAAGGCCTCGAGATCGTGCAGCGGCTGTGGGAGAGCGACCGGCCGATCTCGCATCACGGCAAGCGCTATTCCTTCGACGATGTCTGGATCACGCCGAAGCCCGTGCAGCGGCCGATGCCGATCTATGTCGCGTCTTTCTCGAAGCCGTCGATCGATCTCGCGGCGAAGCTCGGCGCCAATCTCGTGGTCGCGGCGGGTGCGGCAACGTCGGTGCATGGCGGGCTCGGGCAAGTTGGCAAGATCTATCGCGATGCTTGCGCCGCACAGGGCAAGAAGCCGGGCCGTCTCGTCACCTCGTACTTCATTCACTTCGCCGACACGCCGGCGGAAGAGCGCGCCGCGCGCGAGCGCCAGCTCCGCTATCACCAGGAATGCACCTCGCCGGCTTTCCCCGGCGATCCCAACACCGCGCCCGAGGACTATCGCTATTTCATCAAGATCGTCGACCGCTACAAGACGATGAAGGCCGAGGATTTCAACGAGAACGCCGTGCTGATCGGCAATGCCGCGAAGATCGTCGACACGCTGAAAACCAAGGTCGAGGCCGCCGGCTTCGACGAGGTCATCCTTTATTTCAATCTCGGCTTGAAGTCGCCCCAGCAGGTACGCGACGAAATGGGTCGTTTCATGACCCAAGTTGCACCGGTTTTTGCGCGCTAGCGGCGCGTGGCGCATTGCCGAAATCCCGCTCTTGGCATATGCAATTCGGAGCTGTTTCGAACACGGCTCGAGGGGGAAGGACATGCGCAATATTCTAAAGCTCGTGGCGGTCGCTTTGCTCGCGATCGGATCGTTGAATCCGACAGCACGTGCCGCAACCAAGCTCAACCTGCTCTACATCCCCGGCGGCGATTTCGTGCCGAGCTTCGTCGCGAAGGACCAGGGCATCTTCGAGCGCCACGGTCTCGACGTGGAAATGTCGATCGCGCAGAACGGCTCGGTGATCTCCGCCGCGCTGGCCGCCGATCAGGCGCAGATCGGCGTGCCGACGCCGCCCGTGCTGCTGCAGGCGAATGAGCAGGGGCTCGATCTCGTCATCGTCGCGGGTGCGACCGTGTTGCCGTTTCCGGCCGGCGCCGCCGGCGTGATCGCGCGCAACGACAGCAACCTCAAAGGTCCGAAAGATCTCGTCGGCCACAAAATCGGCGTGCCTGGGTTCGGCGGCAGCTTCGATGTCGTGACGCGCTATTGGGTCAAGGCGAATGGCGGCGACTACAAGAAGGTCAATTGGGTCGAGCTGCAATTCCCGCAAATGGGCGATGCGCTCAAATCGGGCTTGGTCGATGCGGCCTTGGCCGTCAATCCGTTTTACGCGCGCATCCTCAATGCAAAGCTCGGCACCGATATCGGCAATCCCTGGAACAGCGCGCCGAACGGCACGATGATCGTGCTCTATGCGTCGACGCGCGCCTGGGCGACGAAGAACAAGGAAGCCGTCGCCGGCTTCCGCGCCTCGCTCAAGGAGGCGATCGCCTATATCGCCGACGCGTCACATCTGCCGTCGGTGCGCGACAGCATCACGAAATGGACGAAGCTGCCGCCGCAGGCCGCGGCGAGCATCGCCATTCCCGACGATCTCGAGCCGCAAGCGAAGCCCGACGGACTGGCGTTTTGGATCGGTGCCGCGCGCGAGCAGGGCCTCATCAAAGGCAATCCCAATCCGGCCAGCCTTATCGCGCCCTAAGGGGCGAGCGACGGAATTACATCTGCGGGAAGCAAGAGGCGATCAGGGTGACGCCGATCAGGAACAGGCCGCCGCCGCATTCCTCGACAATGATCTGGCGCTGCGGCCAGTAATCCGACAAAGCGGCGACGAGCGCGCCGCTCAGAACACTGACGCTTCCGACCATCACCAACGCCGCCAACATGCTTCGGCCTCCACAAGACGAGTCTGCGCGTTCCGCGGTCTTTATGCGCCTGCCCTCGTAAAGAATGTCTTGGCGCGGGGAAGCGGCTGGGCCCGGAAGCCGCTCATTAACAATGGTTTAGAAGAACTCTCTTATCCGCCTGTGCTGGCGCTGACGTCGCTGGGGCATTCTCCACCCTTCGGCGGCCGGCCTTGGGTCTCGTTTTACCGGTTGCGGAATTGACGTAGAGTCAGTCCGTTCACTTGCTCATTGCGAGGAAGAAAACAGCGCTATGCCCGCAGATAAACCGAAAAACGCGTCGCCCGAGTCCGGCGCGCCCTTCGATACCATCTTCGCCTTCAATCGCAATGCCTTTGAGGCCTGGGCGCATAACATGTCGAAACTGTCGCAGGAAATGGCGCAGTTCATGCAATCGCGCCTCAAGGAAGAGGCGGCGATGTGGGAGAAGCTCGCCGCGTGCCAC
>DATMZZ010000128.1:0-10810 GCA_035573175.1 Allostellaceae bacterium | reverse complement strand
CGAAAGATCGGGCGGCGGATCGTTGATCGCCTGGCCGATCCATTTGTTCTCGACCGGCCGACCGCGCAGCTTCGCGGTGCGTTCCTGCGCCTGAACGTCATTGCCGTAACCACGGTTATTCGCGACGACGATCAGGAATGGGATGTGATTGGCGGCCGCGACCCAAAGCGCGCCGACGCCCATGAGATAATCGCCATCGCCCATCACCGCGATCGGCAACCGGTCGCTCTTCGTATGCTTGAGGCCGAGCGCCGCACCGATCACGGTACCGGGTCCGGCACCGACATCGCCGCCGGACGCACCCGCCAGCAGATCGAGCGGATGCGAGCAACGCACCATATCCGCCGGCCAGCCGATCGGGATTTCCGGCATGCAGACTTTCTCATTGGCAATGACATCGTAGAACACCGCAGCGAGCATCCGCGTCGTGATCTTTCCCGATGCCGGAATCTCGACGCGCGGCAGCGACCGCGCCGCCACGGCAGTCGCGACCGGCGTATGATTCGCGAGCCCTTTCAGCAGCGCTGCGATCGAACGATCCGGCGACGCGCCGAGCCGCACATCGGCGGGTGCGAAGGCGAAGTAATCCTTGTTCCAGCCGCGATGCGCGAGATGGTCGTTCGAGCAGCTGACGATAGTCGGCGGCGTTTCACCGTCATGCCAAACATTGCGCAGCAGGCTGCCGAAATCGACCCAATCCAATTCGATGATCAGATCGGCGCGGCGCAACTCCGCTTTGATCGCATCGTTCGGCCGGATGCCGAAGCGCCCGACATGCAGCGGATGCGGAATCGGAAAAGCGACGCCGTCATCGGCATAGGTGAAGACCTGCGCGCCCAGCGTTTCGGCAAAGCGAACGCGCTCGGCCCAAGCCTCTTCCGAGCGCGACACGCGGCCGGCGAGAAGGATCGGCCGGCGTGCCGCGGCGATGAGCTCGAGCGCGCGCGCTACATCGGCCGCGGCCGGCTCGGCGGGACGCGGCGGCTGGAAGCGAGCGACCCTGTCCTTTTCAGGCCAGGCGGTCAGCTTCTGCTCCTGCAGGCCGCGATCGATGGTCACCAAGGTCGGGCCGGGCGGCTCGGCGCGCGCCAGCAAGGTCGCGCGGCGGAAGGAATCGATCGCCGCACCGAGCGAATGCGGCTCGTCATCCCATTTGACGAAGCCGCGCACCATGCCCGCCTGATCGGCAGAAGTATGGATCCATTCGATCCACGGCGTGCGTCTCTCGGAATCGAAAGCCGTGGTGCCGATCACCACCATCGGCTGACGCCCGCACCAAGTGTCGAAGATGCCCATCGAGGCATGCATCAGGCCGACATTGGTGTGGACGATGATGAGCAGCGGATCGCCGGTCACTTGCGCATAACCGCTGCCCAGGAACGCGGCATGCTCTTCATGCAGGCAGAGCAGGATCTTCGGGTCGTGATTGCCGAGGAAGTTGACGATGCTGTCATGCAGTGCGGCGTAACTCGCACCGGGCACCAGCGCGACATAAGGGAATCCAAGCTCGCGCAGCGTCGCCGCCATCACATCGCTTGCCCAGATCGACTGATTGGACCCTGCCGGCGGTTTCTCGGTCATCGGTGACGCTCCCCCTGTTTCCTATTCGCGCGAACACTATAGCGCGTGCGGGTTTTTGGGCGACCATGGCCGCTTCGTCCCCGCGGAAAGCACGAGGGATTACGATAACTAGGTTTTTGGCGGTGCTTGCCGCGGCGTGTGCAAATCAGCTAAAAACGCGCGGCGGCGTTGAGCGAACGCCTAAAGCCACAATAATTCTTATGAGGATAGACGTGCACGCCGATCGCGGGCGCGTGTTATTGATTGGGGGTATTGGCGATGCCTAAGAATCTGCTCTTCGGAATGATCGTGGCCTTTGGCTGTATTTCGATCACCGCGCTGATCGCCTTGTCATTGACCGCGATGCATGTGGAAGCGCCTTACCTGCTGCTCCTGCTTGGCACCTTGGCGGCCGCGATGATCGGCGGAGCGGGCGCAGGACTGAGCGCGATCGTGCTGGCGACCTTTGTCACTTGGTTCTTCTTCATTCCGCCGGTCTGGTCCTTTGCGCCACCGAGCCGCGGCGACGCGCTGACGATCGTTCTTTTCCTTCTCGTCGCATTCGCATCGACCCGGCTCTATTACCGGCAGCGCAAGACCATCGACGAACTGAACGCAGCGAACGTCACGCTGCGCCAGCAGCTTCTGCGCATCGGTCGTCCGGGGCTCAAAGCTTGAGCTGGGTTTGGCGAGGAGGGCTCATCGAGCGCCAGCAACACCACGCTAATTTAGCCGGGTGTTTTAGGCTGCAGCGCCGCGGCGCGATGACTTTCCCGACGTGGCGGGGGCCGACCGTTTTGTATCTTTCAAGCGTAGGCGTCTGATTAGACGATCGATGATCGCGTCTGCGAGCGCGACGGTATCGATCTTTGCCGAAGCGGTCCGGATGGCCGTGCCACGCTTCAGGCCCCTCGTGATCCGACTATGCACCCTTCGCGAGCGGATCAGATAAACCATTTGTTCGGAGACGCCGAAGCGGCGACCAAGCGCTTTCGCCGGCTCCGGTGATTTGAAAATTGTGCGGATTTGGGAATCGCTGATTTTGCGTCTGCGGTCCACGGCGAGATCTCCTCAATATCGCGATACAGAATGCTTTAGGGGTCAAGCCATCGACCCATCCAGGCTAAATATTAGGCTAAACATTCACGTGTCGCCGTCTATCGCGCGTTTGGACTAACCCGAAAGAATTTCTGTCAAGATTTTCACTTGCGCGAGCAGGAGCGCGGGTAACGCTCGTGAGCTCAGCGTTGGCTCAGGCCAACTGCTCGGCCATCCAATCGGCGGTGAGCGGCCGGAATTTATAGGGGATGTTGAAGCAGACGTGGTTGCCTTCGTCATAAACGACGAAATCGACGGGCCCACCCGCTGCCTTGGCCAACTTCTCACCTTCCGACGGCGGCACGATGCGATCGCCAGCGCCGAAGAGAACGAGCAGCGGACATTTTATCTGCGCCGCGACGCCGTTCTCGAGGTTGAGGCGATGCGCCAGCGCAAAGGCTTCGTCGATCGTCTTGAGATGCGCGCGGATACGGAAAAGGTCCTGCGACACCACCGGTAATTGCGGCAGCACCGGCCCGAAATTGAACGGCCCGCAATTGGCGACGCAAGCTTTGAGCCGCGGCTCGAAAGCCGCCGCTAGCGGCGCATAGATGGCGCCGAGGCTTTGGCCCACGATACCGATCTTGCCGGCATCGATATCGTCGCGCCGCTCGAGCACATCGATCACCGCACCGATGACACGGCCCCAGTCCGGACGGATCGGCATCGCGAAAGCCGTTTCACCCTGCCCCGGTCCGTCGAGCGTCAGCGTCGCGAGACCCCGATCGAGATAGGCGTCGCTCCAGGCATGCAGTTCCTCTTTGCACGCATCGAGGCCGGGCAGAATGATCGCCAATGGCGGCTTTGCCCTGCCGCGCGGAATACGCAGCCACGCCGCAAGCTGCACATTCTCGAACGGTATCGCGACGCGTTCCATCGGGATAGCGAGTCCCGGCGCCGCCGCTTCGTAGCAGCGGATCATGGCGCGATGCGTCGCGAGATATTCCTCGGGATGAGCGCCGAAGAGATGTTTGCCGTAATGGTTGTAGATCGCAGCCCGGAGAAAGGCTTCGGCCGCCGTCACGCGGCGATGCTTGGCCGCCGCCGCCTGTCCCAGCGCCTCGTGCATCGCCGCCAACTCGCTCCAACAGCGGCACCAATCGGTCCAGCGATCGATACGCGCTTTCAGCCGATCGAGATCGTTGGCGTCGACGCCGGTCGCGATATAGCGCGGCGTGAAATGCGAAAAGATCAGGTCGACCTGCGGATCGCTTGTCATGTCAGTACTTCACCGGCAGAAATTTGCGCGTGAGGATTTCGTCGTCGCTGGGCGGCGATTTGAGGATATTCATGTCGATGAAAGACGATTTGATCGTCTTCAGCGCCACCGGATCGAATTGGCCGTCATCAAGCATTTGCGGCATCAGCAGATCGTAGCTCTTCTCGACGACCTGCCGGCCCTGATGCAGTGCCTCGGTCGCGATGCTGACACTTTCGGCCTTATGGCTGCGCATGAAGGCGATCGACGCGAAGAAGCCCTTGAGGAATGCCTCGACCGTCTCCGGATGCTGGGCGATCAGATCGCGCCGCGCGAAGATGACATGGGTGATAAAGCGCGGCTCGAACTTGTCCATCGTCGCGAGAATGCGGCCCTCGTGCTTTTCCTCCATCACCAGGGCGGCACCAGTCGTCGTGATGCCGGCATCGATCGAGCCGGTCATCAGCGCCGCGCTCATCGCCGAGCCTGCGCCGGTCGGAACGACATTGACGCCGCTCGGGCCCCATCCCTCGTGGAGCGGAATCTGATGACCGAGCCAATCGGTCAGCGAGCCCACGGTGCTGACCGCAACGCGCTTGCCGCGCAGATCGGCGATCGTCTTGATCGGCGAATCCGCTTTCACCGCGAGCGCGATATCCGACGGTGCGCCAGCGGTTGCGGCAACGGCGAGAACCGGTGCGCCTTTCGCCGAGAACGCCATCGCCGGGCCGCCACCGAGACCGATATCGATGCTGTTCGATGCCATGCCTTCTTGCAGCTTGGCATCGCCGGTGAAGCTTGTGATCGTGACGTCGACGCCGTATTTGGCGAAGATTCCCTGCTTCGCGCCGACATCGAGCGGGACAAAGCTGAATTGCCCGGGCACCGATTCAGCGGCGCGGACCTGAACCGCAGCCTCAGCGGTCGAAACCGATAGAAGAGCCGCGGCCATGGCGACGGCGTAGCGGGACAGCAGCAGCGGTGTGCTCGACATTTCAACTTCCTCCCTATGTGCCGACGGCAGACGTTTTGCGCCATTTTCCCGCAGTCAGGGCCGTCCGGCAACCCGATGGCGAGGTTTACGGCGCTCCGCGAAATGCGCGATTTTTCCCTGTCCTTTCGCGGCTTATCGGCGATACTCTGCCGCGCCTTCCGGCCTCACGGCCCGGGCCTTGCATAATCACCGATTTGTTGTCTTACCGCCGTCCGCATGCCCACCACTTCGCCGCTCATCCAATTCCGCGACCTTAGCCTCAGCTTCGGCAGCGAGCAGGTCTATGCCGGTCTCGATCTCGACATCCGCGAGGGCGAGTTGCTCTGCCTCTTGGGCCCGTCTGGCTGCGGCAAATCGACAGCGCTGCGCGTGCTGGCAGGCCTTCTCCATTTCGACAGCGGCTCGGTCACCATCGACGGCGCCACGCCGAACGAGCGCTGGCGCGATATGGCCTTCGTTTTCCAGAACCCGCGGCTGCTGCCGTGGCGCACCGCGAAGGAAAATGTTTCCCTCAGCATGGAGTTGCGCGAAACCGGTCTCGATCGCGCGCAACGCGAGCAACGCGCCGATGATCTCTTGAAGCTCGTCGGCCTCGAAGCCGACGGCCATAAATATCCGCGCATGCTGTCGGGCGGCGAGCGTCAGCGCGTATCGCTGGCTCGGGCACTGGCGGTCGAGCCGCGCATCATCCTGATGGACGAGCCGTTCTCCGCGCTCGATCCCAACACACGGCTTCGGATGCGGCGCGAGCTCATCGATATCTGGCAGCGCACGAAGAAGACCATCGTCTTCGTCACTCATGATGTCGACGAAGCGCTCGATCTCGCCGACCGCGTCGTGCTGCTCTCGCCCAAGCCGACGCGCGTGATCGATACGCTGACCGTCACCGAGCCGCGACCGCGCCTGCTGCACGCCAATCCCGTGTTGATGCAGCAGCGCGATCGCATCCTCGCGCGCTTTCACGATCCCTTTGCCGACGCCGATACCGAAAATAACAGGGAGGAAACCTCATTATGAAAAAAGAAATCCGCACGACGCTGCTAGCATCCGCTTTTGCCGCGCTGCTCGCCGCGCCGGCCGCGGCGCCGGCCTTCGCCAAAGACACCATCACCTTCGCCTATCTGCTCGATCCGGCCTACGACGCCGTCGTGTGGCCGCTGACGCATGGCAAGGTGACGTCGGACACGGTCGATGTGCACGTGAAGTCGCTCGACATCCCAGCGCTGCTGCAGGCGACCGGCGCCAGGACCTATGACGTCGTGATGACCGCGGCGATCGGCGTGCCACAAGCGAAGTCGCGCGGCCTCGAGCTCGCGATCATGGCGACCGCGCTGCGCAATCACGCGGAGGGCGGCAAGGGCGGCTCGATCTATGTGAAAGCCGACGGCCCCTACAAGACGATCATGGATTTGAAGGGCAAGACGATCGCAACCCAATCGCTGCCATCGACCGGCACGACCTTGATGCGCATCGGCCTCTGGAAGACTTATGGCCTCAACGTCTCTTACGAGGGCGGCGACATGCACTGGGTCCAAGTGCCGGCGACGGCGATGCCGGGCGCGCTGCTGACCGGACGCATCGATGCCGCGAGCCTCACCCATAGCGAGGCCTATAACGCCTCGAAGAGCAAGGATTTCCGCGTCGTCGCCAATCTCGACGACGCGATCAACAAGGCCCTCGGCGAGCCCGCCGTGGTCGCAATCCTCGCCGGCTATCCCGAGAAGCTTGCGGCCAAGCCCGCGGCCTATAAGGAGTTCGCGCGCATGGTGAAGGCGTCGGCCGATTACACCCGCGGCCATGTCGACGAAGTCGCCGCCGCGCTCAGCAAAGAGACGAAGATGGAGCCGGCCTTCTTCAGCGACTGGCTCAATCATTACACGCAAGTGCCGATGGCCGTCTCCGCCGACGATGTGAAGGCGATCCAGCGTCTCTGGGAGCTCTCGAAAGAGCTCGGCATCATCAAGGAATATCCCTCGGCCGAATCGATGGTCTGGAAGGACGCGATTCGGCAGTAACGCCGCGCGAGAAGCCTTAAGTCCGCGATGATTAGCGTCGATATCGAGCGCCGGCGACGGCGCACCGCCAATATTTTCACCCTCGCGGTGTTGGCGGTGTGGTTCGTCGTCGGCTGGGTCGAGCCGCCTTATCTCCTGCCCGGCCCGGCCAACGTCGCGGAACGGCTCTGGGGTTTCGTGATCGATCCGCATATGTGGGTACATGCTGGCGCATCGCTTCTGCATGTGGTCGCGGCGGTAGCGGGCTCTATCGTCATCGGCGGCTGTCTCGCTCTCGCGGCCTATTACCTGCCAGTGCTGCGCCTCGCCGTGCATGGCCGCATTTCGCCCTTCCTAAATTCCTTCTCCGGCACCGGCTGGGTGCTGCTCGCGGTGCTGTGGTTCGGGCTCGGCGGTTTCACCGTCGTCTTCTCGCTGGCGATGGTGCTGATCCCCTTCGCCATCATCAATGTACGGCAAGGGCTGGACAGCATCGATCCCGAGCTGATCGAGATGGCGCGCAGCTTCGGCCATAGCGGCCTCAAGCGCTTCTTCCTCATTATCCTGCCGGCGCTGACACCGTTCCTCTTCTCGACGATGCGCATCTGCTTCGGCGTCTCATGGAAGGCGCTGCTAACGGCGGAGCTGTTCGGCGGTGACACCGGTTTTGGCCAGCTCTTCAACCTCGCGCGCCAGGATTACGACACGCCGCTGGTCGTGACCGTCATCGTCATCATCGTTGCCGCGGTCTATGCCAGCGACCGCTATCTTTTCGAGCCGGCGCAAGCGCGGCTCTCGGCGCATTATGAAGTCCTCTAGCCTCGCCGCCTCCGTCGCCGAGCGCGTGATCGGCGAAGGCCTGCCGATCGCCTTCCTGCTGCTGTGGTGGCTGACGGCACGCAGCCTGCCGAGCTTCGTCCTGCCGGGCCCGATCGAGACCGGCGAGACGCTGCTGCAGCTCTTCGTCGACCCGGCCTTCATGGGTCACACGCTGATCTCCCTCGCGCGCGTCGTCGCTTCTGTCATCCTCGCCGTGATCCTCGGGGGCGCGCTCGCCGGTCTCGCGCGCTACGTGCCAAGCACGGCCTATGCGGTGCAGCGCCGTGTGCTGCCGGTGCTGAATTCCTTCCCCTCGGTCGGCTGGGCGATCCTCGCGACCTTCTGGTTCCAGCCCGACAGCGCCTCGGTGATCTTCGTCGAGACGCTGATCCTCATCCCGTTCTGCGCCATCGCCTTGATCCAGGGCATCGCCGATATGGATCGCGAATTGCTGGAAATGGGCGCAAGCTTCTCGCGCTCCAGCCTCAAGATCGCGCGGAAGATCGCGCTGCCGATGCTGCTGCCCTACGTGATGTCGTCGGTGCGCATCGCCTACGGCGTCGGCTGGAAGATCGCGCTGGTCTCCGAGCTGTTCGGCGCCGAGCATGGCCTCGGCTATCTGATGCTGCGCGCCGAGGTGATCGGCAATACGGCAATGGTCTTCGCGAGCTGCTTCGCGATCGTCATCATCTTCGTCGCCGGCGAGAAGCTGATCATCGATCCGCTCGCGCGGCGCTTCGCGGTGCATTGAGCGACTGTCCTCCACGTCATTGCAAGCGAAGCGAAGCAATCCAGTCTGGTTCAAAAACTGGATTGCTTCGCCCTTTGGGCCCGCAATGACGAGAAGACTTACTTCGACTTCGGGATAATCCGCCAGCTCGCGTCTTTGAGACGTACCAACCGCATCGCGCCGGTGCGCGGATCGTGCTTGGCGACGAGATCGAGCACGCCCGCCACCTCGATCGCCTGAAACGGCTCGACGAAGCCCGAGGGCTTTTCAAGCTGCGTCAGCACGATGTCGTCGGGCCAGCTCGCGCCGAAATCGCAGAACGGACACGTCACCACCGGCGCGCGCGTCATGACGAAGAAATCGCCCTCATCGACCAGCGGCGGCGCCATATAGCCTTTGATCACCACCGGCTGGCCGGCGAGGTCTTTCGCCTTCTCGCCGAGCCGCAGCCCGATGATGCCGGTCGTCGCGTAGATCTCGTTGAAGCTGAGGCGCGGATAATTATCCGCCGCGCCGATGGCCCGCGCGAAATCCGTCGGCGCCAGCGTATCCGCGATCGTCTTATGCGCGAGGCCATGGGCTTTCAGAAGCGCGTCGCGTTCCATGCCTTAGATCGCTTCCTCATGCACGATCTTGCCGCCGACCGCCGTCATCACCGAGCGCAGGCCGAGCAGCGCGTCATCCGTCACACTCATATAATCATCGGACAGCACCGCGAGATCCGCGAGCTTGCCCGGCTCGAGCGAGCCGATCTTGTCTTCCATGAAGCCGACGCGGGCGCTGCCCATCGTATATAGACGAAGTGCATCTTCGCGGCCGATCGCCTCGTCCGGCCCGAGCTGGCGCTGCTCGTTGTTCACGACAATTTGTCGTGTCGTCATCCACCAGAGGGATTTGAACGGATTCCAATCGACCGTCGGACCGTCGGTGCCGCCGCCGGTCGGGATGCCGAGCGACGTGATGCTGCGCACCGGGATCGATTTCGCCGCCCGCTCCTCGCCCCAGAAACGCAGCATGTTGTAGCCGAGGCTGACCGGGTGATCCTGCACCGTCGTCGAGAGGCCGAGGCGCTTGATCTTGGCGAGGGATTCCTGGCTCGGCAGGAAGATATGGACGATGCACCAGCGCAATTTGTCCAGCGGGTAGCGATCGGCCAGCTCTTCCATCACCTCGACCGTATGCGCGATCGCGGCGTCGCCGACATTGTGCACCTGGAACTGCCAGCCGCGCGCAGCGGCATTCTCCAGCATCTGACGGAACTCCTGGCGGCCGCCCGGTGGCGTCACCAGCTTGCCGTAATAATCGGGATCGTTCTGCTCGCCTTCGACGAGGCGATAGCGCTCTTTCATCGCCGCGCCTTCGATGCCGCCATCGGACGAATATTTGAATCCGCCGACGCGCAGCCAGTCGTCGCCGAAATCCGGCGCGAGGAAGGCCGAGAGATTGAGTACATCCTCGGCGCCGAAGACGCGCTGCAGGATGCGCACCCGCGTCGTCATCCCGCCCTGCCGCCAGAGCTCCATATAGGCCGCGATCTCGTCGAGCGAGAGGCCGGGCTCGAGCGTCGCGGTGATGCCGAAGCGATTGAGCTTGCCGTTGAAGAGCTTCAGCCCTTTGACGCGATCGTCGCGGCTTGGCGGCGGCACGAGGTTGAGCACCATGTTGAATGCTGCTCGCTCGACCAGCACGCCGGTCGGCTCGCCGCTCGCCGGATCGCGCACGATGATGCCGTTGCGCGGGTTGGGCGTGTCCTTGGTGATGTTGGCGAGCTTCAGCGCGATGCTGTTCACGACCGCGACATGGCCGCCGCGCTTCAGATAGACGGGATTGTCCGGCGTTACGGCATCGAGCTCTTGCCGCACCGGCAAGCGGCCTTCGGCGAGCTGGTTCTCATGCCAGCCGCTGCCGCCCAGGATCCAGTCGCCTTTTTTCGTCGTCGCGGCGCGCGCGGCGAAAGCCGCCTGCACATCGGCGATCGAGCGCACCTTGGCGAGCGACACGGCGAGCTCGTTCTGGCCGCCATTCATTGTGTGCATGTGGCTGTCGTGGAGGCCGGGAATGACCGTGCGGCCTTTCAGCTCGACCACTCGCGTCTTCGGCCCAATGAGCGGCTGCACCGCGGCCTCATCGCCGACGGCGACGAGGCGATCGCCGCGGATCGCCAGCGCCGAGGCGATGCTGAAGCGATCGTCGACAGTGAGGATCTTGCCGCCGCGGAGGACAAGATCGGCTTCGATCATCGCGCCGCTCATAGCCCGGCCTCATGCACGATCTTGCCGCCGACCATGGTCATCAGCGAGCGAATGTTCGGGAGCGCATCGTCCGCTACGGTCAGGAAATCGTCGGACAGCACGGCGAGGTCGGCATATTTGCGCGGCTCGAGCGAGCCGATGCGATCTTCCATGAAGGCGTTGCCG
>DATMZZ010000127.1:0-4450 GCA_035573175.1 Allostellaceae bacterium | reverse complement strand
CACCTGCCGAAGCTCCAGCACCTCGTCTTCGCCAGCTCGTCCTCGGTCTATGGCGGCAATACCAAGCTGCCTTTCGCTATTGAAGATCCGGTCGATCAGCCGCAATCGCTCTATGCCGCGACCAAGAAATCCGACGAGCTGATGAGCTTTTGCTACGCGCATCTCTACGGCCTGCCGAGCACGGGGCTGCGTTTCTTCACGGTTTATGGGCCCTGGGGCCGGCCCGACATGGCGCCGTGGCTCTTCACCGAAGCGATCATCGCCGGCAAGCCGATCAAGCTCTTCAATCACGGCAAGATGCGCCGCGATTTCACCTATATCGACGACATCGTCGCCGGCGTTGTGGCGTGCCTCGACAAACCGCCGCCGGCCGACGCCAAGCCGCCCTATCGCCTTTACAATATCGGCAACAGCAACAGCGAAGAGCTCGAGCGCTTCGTTGCGATCCTCGAAGCGGCAATCGGCAAGAAAGCGATCGTCGAGCGCGTGCCGATGCCGCCGGGCGACATCGAGGCGACCTATGCCGATATCAGCGCAACGACGCGCGATTTCGACTTCGTGCCGAAGACCGCGTTGGCCGAAGGCTTACCGCGCTTCGTTCAGTGGTATCGCGACTACCACAAGGTCTAATTCGCTTTCTCGTACAGCGCGTCGAGCGCCGCACCATAGACCTTGCGGATCTCGTGCCGGCGGATTTTGAGTGTCGGCGTCATCTGGCCGTTGGCGGTGGTGAAAGCCTCGCGCGCGATGATGAAGCGCCGCACCCGCTCGATATTGGCAAGGCCCTGATTGACCCGCGCCACCACCGCGCCGATCGTTTTCTGCAACGCGGCTTCGTCGTCTTTCGCGCGGTCGAGCACATCTTGCGCGGGCACGATTACCGCGACGAGGTACGGCCGGCGGTCGCCATAGACCATCGCCTGCGCGATAGGCGGCTCGAGCGTCAGCGCGCCCTCGATGCGCGCCGGCGCGATCATATCTCCGCCCGAATTCTTGATGAAATCCTTCTTGCGGTCGGTGATGCGGATATAGCCGTCGCGATCGATCTCGCCGACATCGCCGGTATGAAGCCAGCCACCCTCGAGCGTCTTGGCGGTCGCCTCGGGCTCGTTCCAATAGCCCTTCATCACCAGCGCGCCGCGCACCAAAATCTCCCCATCCTCGGCAATCTTCACCTCGACCCCGTCGAGCGGCCGGCCGACGGTCTCGACCTTGATCCGGTCAGGCGGGTTGGTGCTCACCACCGGCGAGGATTCGGTTTGGCCATAGCCCTGCAGCAGCCGCACGCCGAGGGCGATGAAAAAGGAGCTGATCTTCGGATTGAGCGGCGCACCGCCCGAGACCATGGCCTTGAGACGCCCGCCGAAACGCGCGCGTACCTTCTCGCGCACGAGTTTGTCGAGCACGCGATCGGTCAGGCGCTCGACCAGCGTGAGGCTGCGCGGATCGGCGAGCCGCTTCTCGCCGAGTTCGACGGCGCGATAGAAGAGCTTCGCTTTCCAGCCCCCGTCGCGATCGACCATGCGCACGAGGCGCTGATGCAGAGTCTCATAGAGCCGCGGCACCGCGGTCATGATCGTCGGCCTTGCCTCGATCATATTCGCGGCGAGCGTCTCGGCGCCTTCGGCAAAATAGACCGACGCACCGATATAGATCGGGAACATCATGCCCGCCGTATGCTCGTAGGAGTGCGAGAGTGGCAGGAAATTGAGGAAGACCTCGTCTTCGAGGCCGAGCCGTACGAGCAACCCAAAAGCGCCGTGACAATTGGCGAAGATGTTCGCGTGACTGGTCATCACGCCCTTGGGCAAGCCGCCGGTGCCCGAGGTATAGATAAGGCAGGCGAGATCATGGGGCTGGATCTTGGCAATCCAGGCCGCGACATCGCCACCCGCTTCGCGGCCGCGCGCCACCACCTCATCGAGCGACAGCACGTCGGTATTCGAAGCCTGACCCTCGGTAAGCGGCTCGATCACCACGACATGTTCGACATGGCCGACTTGGTCGGCAGCGTGAATGACGCGCCGGGCCAGCGCCGCCGTCGAGACAATCGCCGCCCGCGCTCCGCTATTCGAAAGAAGATAGCGGTGATCCTCGACCTGATGCGTCGTATAGGCCGGCACGGTGATGCCGCCGATGCTGATGATCGCCAGATCGGCGATCATCCATTCCGGCCGATTCTCGGAGACGAGCGCGACTCGGTCGCCGTGCCGGACGCCGAGCGCGCGCAGTCCCCGCGCCAGTCCCTCGACCTGTGCCGCCACCTCGCGCCAGGTGATCGGCCGATAGCTGCCGTCGCGCTTTGCCCAAAGATAGGGTTTGTCGCCATAACGCCGCGCCTGATCGAAGAACATGGCGGCGAGATTGGGCCAATGTCGTTCGGTGACGTTTTCGTCGGCCACGCGTTTCTTCTCCTGACCGTTATGGCCGAATACAGGCCCCTGCCCTTGGCGTCAATTTGGCGGAGGTCTATATGCTGGAGATTAGGAAGAGAAGAGGGCGACGCCGATGAGCGTGAGCGAGAATCCGGCCGAACTCGGACCCCTGCCGCAATGGGATCTGAGCGATCTCTATCCGGGCCGCGATAGTGCCGCGCTGAAAGCCGCGCTGGCCGATAGCGAGAGCGGCGCAAAGCAATTTCGCAGCCGATATGAGGGCAAGCTGGCGTCGCTTTCAGGTGCGGATCTCGCCGGAGCGATCCGCAGCTACGAGCAGATCCAGGAGACGCTCGGCCGGATCATGAGCTACGCCTATCTCGATTATTGCACCGATATGACGGATGCCGAGACCGGGCGCTTTTTCCAGAACATGCAGGAAACGGTCAACAGTATCTCGACCGAGCTGCTGTTCTTCACGCTCGAGCTCAACCGCCTCGAAGAGGCCGATCTCGAGAAGAAGCTGAAAGACAAGGCGCTCGCGCATTACGGACCGTGGCTGCGCGATACGCGCGCCTTCCGGCCATATCAGCTCAGCGACGAAGTCGAGAAGCTGCTGCACGAGAAATCGGTTGCCGGCCGCTCGGCCTGGACGCGGCTTTTCGATGAGACCATGGCCGAACTGCGCTTTCCGATCGGCGGCAAGGAGCTCAGCAATGCCGAGGCGTTGCACCTCCTCTCCGAGCCCGACGCGGCGCTGCGCAAAGAGGCGGCGAAGTCCTTGGGCAAGGTGTTCGGCGAGAATGCGCGCATCTTCGCACTGATCACCAACACGCTGGCGAAGGACAAGGAGATCGAGGATCGCTGGCGCGGCTTCAAGCGCCCGATCTCGTCGCGCAATCTCAGCAATTATGTCGAGGACGAAGTCGTCGATGCGCTGATCGCGGCGGTGCGCGCGTCATACCCGAATCTCGCGCATCGCTATTACAAGCTGAAAGCGAAATGGTTCGGCGTCGATGCGCTGCCCTATTGGGACCGCAACGCGCCGCTGCCGGATGAGAGCGAGCGCAGCTTCACCTGGCCCCAGGCGCAGGAGACGGTGCTGAAAGCCTATGCCGCCTTCTCGCCCGATATGGCGGCGGTCGGCAAGCGCTTCTTCGACAATCGCTGGATCGATGCGCCGGTTAAAGCGAGCAAGGCACCGGGCGCGTTCGCACATCCGACGGTGCCGAGCGTCCACCCCTATCTGCTGCTCAACTATCTCGGCAAGCCGCGCGACGTAATGACCTTAGCGCATGAGCTGGGGCATGGCGTGCATCAAGTGCTGGCGGGACCGCAAGGCGCGCTGATGTCGGACACGCCGCTGACCCTCGCCGAGACCGCCTCGGTCTTCGGCGAGATGCTGACCTTCCAGGCCATGCTAAAGGCCGAGACCGATCCGAAGCGGCGCAAGGCGATGCTCGCGGCGAAGGTCGAGGACATGCTCAACACCGTCGTGCGGCAGATCGCTTTCGTCGAGTTCGAGCGGCGGCTGCATGACGAGCGGCGCAAGGGCGAGCTCACTGCCGAGCGCATCAGCGAGCTTTGGATGTCGGTGCAGGGGGAGAGCCTTGGCCCAGCGATCCGCTTCGAGGACGAGTATCGCTGGTACTGGACCTACATCCCGCATTTCATCCACACGCCGTTCTATGTCTACGCCTATGCTTTCGGCGATTGCCTGGTGAACTCGCTCTATGCGGTCTATCAAGGCGCTCAGGCGGGTTTCGCCGCGAAATATCTCGACATGCTGCGGGCCGGCGGCACCAAGCGGCATAAGGAGCTGCTCGCGCCTTTCGGGCTCGATGCCTCCGACCCGGCTTTCTGGAACAAGGGCCTATCGATGATTGCCGGCTTCATCGACCAACTCGAGGCGCTGAGCTAAACAGAGGCCATGCCCGACGACGATAGTCTCCCAGGCAGAGTCAGGCGCTACGCGCGGGTCTCGACCGCGATGGGCGGACTCGCCGCGCGTCTCGCCGGCGAGCGCTATCTCGGCATCGAGATCGACCGGCCGAAACACGCGGCAGAGCTGACGC
>DATMZZ010000126.1:0-5483 GCA_035573175.1 Allostellaceae bacterium | reverse complement strand
GCCGCCGGCACAACCACCGAGGGTACGATCTCGAGGTAGGTGTTGATATGCGACGCGCCTTTCTGCTCGGTGAAGGGCGGGTTCACGCCTTCCGAGATCAAGGTCGGCAGATGCTCGACCGCTTTATGCACGATCGCATCGAGCCGGTTATCGGCCATCGTCTTCAAAAGATTGGTAAGCAGCAGATCGCGTGCCTTGTACGAGCCGAGCTGACGCTCGGTCTGAGCGGGGCCGGGCGGCTGCACACGTGTCCAACGCTCCTTCGTCGGCTTCAGCAGCTGATTGAAGAGCGGCGAGGCCATCGCTTCTTCACGCGAGCGGAAAGGCGGGTTGGCACTGCCGGCGAGATAGAGCTTGATCGCCTCATCGGCTTCCGGCGTGCCGAAAGCGCGTTTAGCAAGCAGCGGCTTGAGATCGGCGATCGTCACCGGATCGACAATCACCGCGCCGCAATCCTTCATCTCGGCGATAGCCTTATCGAAGAGCTTCGTCGTGAGGATAAAATCCTCTGCATTCGGGTCGCTGCCCAAACCCATCGGCTCGCGCAGAATGCCGATGCGTGCACCGCGCAGCGCGCCCTTATCGAGCAGTGCGGCATAGCTCTTCGGCGTGCGGCCAATGCCATGCGCGGTGACCGGATCCTCGGGATCGTAGCCGACCATCGCATCGAGCGTCTTGGCGAGATCGGTCACCGTGCGCGCCATAGGACCGAGTGAGCCATTGGTGGTCGGCCAGCCGCCGTAAACACCGCTGCGGCTGACAAGGCCGGTGCTCGGCCGCATACCGGTGATCGCGGTCCAGATTGCCGGGCGGCGGATCGAGGCGAGCCCCTCCTGCCCTACCGCGACGGTCGCGAAATTCGCCGAGACCGAGGTTGCCGGGCCACCGGACGAGCCGCCGACCGTGCGATCGAGATCGTAAGGATTGCGCGTCGAGCCGAAAAGCGAGCCATGCGTGTCGCCGGCGCCAAGCTCGCCGAGCGTGCCCTTGCCGATGAAGATCGCGCCCGCCTCCCGCATCTTCGCGGCGACGAAGCAATCGCGCTCCGGCCGATGATCCTTGAAAAGCACCGAGCCGAGCGTCGTCGGCATTTCCTTCACATCGCCCTGATCTTTGACGACGACCGGAATGCCGTGCAGCGGCCCCACCAGTCCCGAGGCGCGAAACGCCGCGTCGAGCCGGTCAGCTTCGTCGAGCGCGCGCGGATTGAGCGAGATCAGCGCGTTGATCTTCGGGCCGCCGCGGTCGTAGCGCTCGATGCGGTCGAGATAAGCCTCGACCAATTTCCGCGCCGTGAGCGCGCCCGACTTATAAGCGGCGTGGATGTCGGCGATTGTCGCTTCGAGCAGCGTGAACCCTTCAGCCATGCCTCTCCTCCCTCAATTGCGGATGCCGCGGCCCTTCGGCAGCATCAATCCGACGGTTATGACGAACAACGATAATGCCACGAGGATGACGAAAATTACATGCAGCGCGTGATCGAAGCCCGAGATGATCGCCATGGCGGAATCGGGCGGCAGGGCCGCGCGACCGGCCGGCGTCATGATCTTCGTTGCGAGATCCTCGCCGCTCTTCAGGAATGGCGACAATGATGCGTTGAGCACGCCGCCGAACGCCGCCGCACCCATCGCCTGGCCGAGGATGCGGCTGAACATCAGCGCCGAGGTCGCGACGCCGCGCTGGTTCCAGGCGCTCTCCGACTGCACGGCGACGAGATAGGTGTTATTGTTCATGCCGATGCCGAGCCCCATCAGCAAGCAGGTCGCCATTATCCAGACGACGCTGCTCTGTGCGTCGAGCAAGAACATCAAGACGCTGCCGACGAAATAGATCACGGCGCCGGCGCTGGCCGTCGCCCGATAGGAAACGCGCAGCATGAATTGACCCGCGGTCAACGCGCCGAGCGGGCCCGCGGCCGACATCGCCATGATGATGAAGCCGGAGACCGTTGCGGAATCGCCGATCACGCCCTGGATATAGACCGGCAAATAAGCGGCGATGCCCATCGTCGTCGCACCGAGCGCCAGCGAGACGATATTGCCGCGGCTGGCGATGCGGTCCTGCCACAGCGACAGCGGCCAGATCGGCTCCGGCACGCTGCGCTCATAGATGGCAAAAATCGCGAGGATCACGAGTCCGGAGGCGCCGAGAGCGATGGCAAGTACCGGTCCGAGCGTCGAGGCTTGCGCCAGCGCGAACATCACCGTCGCGGTGCCGACGCAGATCAGCGCGGCACCGCCCCAATCGATACGGTGACGGCGCTTCTCGATGCGCTCGCGGAAGCACCAGATCAGGATCGCACCCGCGATCATCGCGATCGGCACGTTGATCCAGAAGATCATCGGCCAGACCCAATGCGTGGCGATAAACGCGCCGACCATCGGACCGATCAGCGCGGCGGCGACGAAGACGCTGGAGATGACTCCCTGCAACCGCGCGCGCTCTTCGCCGTGGAAGATGTCGCCGATCAGCGTGCGTCCGACCGGGACCAGCGCGCCGGCGCCGAGGCCCTGCAGCACGCGGAAGATCACCAGCGACAGCATGCTCCAGGCGAAGCCGCACAGGACCGAGCCGAGGATGAAGAGCCCGACGCCGATCAGCAGGATCGGCTTGCGGCCATAAAGGTCGGAGAGTCGACCGTAGATCGGGATCGTCACGACCTGGGTCAACAAATAGGAGGTGAACACCCAGCCCAGCAGATCGAAGCCGCCGAGTGCGGCGACGATGGTGGGCATGGCCGTCGCGACGATGGTGCTCTCTATCGCGGTGATGAAAACCGAGGCCAGCGCCGCTATGAAGATCAGGATGCGGTTTTGCGTGCCCGCCTCAGCCGCCTCAACTCTCCGTTGTTCCGCGATCTCAGCCGGCACCGGCCCACCTGACGACGCCACAGGAAGGCGACGCATAGCGCGGATGGGATGGGCTTTCACGCAGATATTTTTCAGCCCTGGTCCCCGCCGGCAAAGGTTGCGCGAGGAGGGCAGCCGTGACTAGCTTCACGCCATGAGCGGCGCGTCAGACCGCTTTGGGTAATTTAGGAGGCAATCGTCACGATGGAGGGCATAAGCCGCGAAATTCCGGTGCTGATCGTAGGCGGCGGCCCCGTTGGGCTGATGCTGGCGGCCGAGCTTGGCTGGCGCGGCATTCCAAACCTGCTGGTCGAGCGCGACCCGCCAGAAGAGCGCCTGAAATTCTCGCGCCTGCTGGTGATCAGCGTCCGCACGATGGAGTTGCTGCGCCAGCTCGGCGCCTCGGACCGGGTACGCAATTGGGGCTTTCCGCCCGATCATCCGCTCGACAATGTCTTCGTCACCAGCCTCACCGGCTATGAGCTCGGCCGCTTCAAGATGTATTCGCTCGGCCAGGCGAAGCACGATCCCTTCAGCCCCGAGCATCAATGGCATTGCCCGCAAGTCGTCTTCGATCCGATCCTGCAAGAGGTTGCCGCCTCCCATGCCGCGACCGAGATCCGCTATCGCACCAGTTTGGTCGCGATCGAGCAGGATGAGCAGCGCGTCATCGCCACGATCGAGAATGCCGACGGTACACGCGAGCGCATTGCCGCGCAGTACCTGATCGGCTGCGACGGTTTCGGCGGCAGCACGCGCAAGCTCGCCGGCATCGGCACGCATGGCACGCCGTTCATCGATCATTCGCTGAACATCGAGTTCCGCGTCGACAATATGGCGCAGTATCACGATAAGGGGACCGCCGGCCGCTATATCTGCATGGACTCCGAAGGCACCTGGGGCACTTGCATGGTGGTCGACGGCAAGGGCCTCTGGCGCATCCTGATGTATGGCGACACGGAATCGTTGACCCCGAGCGAAGTCGATGATGTGATCCGCCGCCTCGCCGGCCGCGATTTCCCGTTCGAGGTCGTCTCCTGCGTGCCCTGGAGCCGGCGCGCGCTGATGGCTGACCGTTTCCGCCAGGGCCGCGTCTTCCTCGCCGGCGATGCCGCGCATGTCCATCCGCCCAATGGCGGCTTCGGCATGAATACCGGTATCGGCGATGCCGCCGATCTGGGCTGGAAGCTCGAAGCGGTGATCAGGGGCTGGGCCGATCCGGCGCTGCTCGACAGCTATGAGAACGAGCGCATCCCAGTTTGCGAGCGCGTCATCGAAGAGGCGATGAAGGAACTGCGTCGTCTCAAAGGCAATATCGACCTGACCGACATCGCCGCGCCGACGCCAGCCGGCGACGCGCTGCGCCAGCAGGTGCGCGAGCGGCTCGAGGGCGAATTCAGCGGTAGCCGTGTCTGGCATCGCTGGGGCATCCATCTCGGCGCCATCTACGAGAACTCGTCGATCACCATGCCCGACGGGACGCCGTGCCTTGCCGACAATACCTATGATTACACGCCGACGACGCGGCCGGGCTCACGCGCGCCCCATCTCTGGCTGCGGCCGGGTGTCTCGGTCCTCGATCTCTTCGGCCGCAATCATGTGCTGCTGCGTTTGGGCGTCGATGCGCCCGATGCCGCGCCGCTCCACGAGGCGGCCCTGAGCCGCGGCGTGCCGCTCGATATCCACACCATCAACGATACCGAAGCGGCGCGGCTTTACGAGCGCAAGCTGGTACTGGTGCGGCCCGATGGCTATGTCGCCTGGCGCGGCGACACATTGCCCGCGCAGCCGCTCGCGCTCATCGATCGAATCCGCGGCGCGTCGGCGCCATAACACGCAAAGCAAAAGGGAGAGACGACATGGCGGAGACGGAAAAGCCCTTCGACCAGATCATGGCCGGGCTGCTGCACAAAGAGCTCTATATCGCGGTGACGGAGCCGCTCGGCGGGCCC
Source organism: Allostellaceae bacterium (assembly GCA_035573175.1). Classification (GTDB taxonomy): domain Bacteria; phylum Pseudomonadota; class Alphaproteobacteria; order ATCC43930; family CGMCC-115725; genus CAIKMD01. Next base: position 682 of record DATMZZ010000126.1, on the reverse strand, counting down.
GGCCTCGCCGAGCATCTCGAGGCGCATATCCACGGCCAGATCGAGATGGAGCGCAAGCACATCCTCTTCGGCGCCGGTCCGCTGCAGGATGAAGGCAAGGACAAGCCGACGCGCGGCATGTTCATCATCCGTGCCAAATCCTTCGAGGACGCACGCAAGATCCTCGACGGCGACGTCTTCCACAAGAAGGGCTTGCGCAAATACAAGCTCTATCGCTGGAGCATGAACGAAGGCTCGATCAACGTCACGATCAACTATTCCGATCAGACCGCCAAAATCGACTGACCGGCCGCGCGGCTGAGCGGCGTCAGCTTCCCGTCAGCGCGAGATAGTAGCGCCAAAGCGCGGCGGCGCGGCCGCTCGGCTTGTTGCCGGAGAGGCCTTCGTTGCGGCCCTTGCCGGCCTTCGCCATCTCGCGGAACACTTCTTGGTCTTCGGGCAGGATCGGCCGCGGATTGCCGAGAAGCTGCGCGCGGTAATTCATCTCCGCGAGATTATTGAGCGTGATCGCCTCGAGCGCCGCTTCCTCGACGCTGCGCCCGACGCTGGTGATGCCGTGGCCGCGCATCAGGCAGACTTTCGAATCGCCCATCGCTTGCATCAGATCGTCGCCGAGCTTGGGATTGCTGATGAGGATGCTGCGCTGATAGGTCGGCACGCCGGCGAGCGCGATCTGCGCGCC
>DATMZZ010000125.1:0-10697 GCA_035573175.1 Allostellaceae bacterium | reverse complement strand
ACTCTGCCGGTGGTGCCGCGGGAAATCCCGCCGGCAGCATGAGCTTCAGTTAGTCCTTCTCGGCGAGTTCGGGCCAGATCTTCTGGGCGATTTCGCCGTTCTCGGCAAAAGCGTGACAGGTGTTGAGCAGGCGCATGCGGCGATTGGCTTGCGCCGGCTCGCCGGTCTTGGCGCTCATGCGGTTGCGATACGGGAAGATCGTCTGAAAAGCGACCGTCGCCAGCCGCCCGATCAGTTCGACATGATGGGTGCAGCCACGCACCCCGCCGAAGAGCTCGAAGACCTTGGCGTTGAAGCCTTTGGCAATACGCAGCCCTTTGAGCTTCTGGAAATCCGGCAGGATGGCGGGACAGACGGCGAAGGGGCTGTTGTCGGTTGCGGCCTCGACCCCGACAATCGTCAGCGCGTCGTCGACCGTGAGCCGCAGCCACATCTCATGGATGAAATCGCCAACCTTCACCTCGCCGCGATACTCGTTCTTGAAGGAATAGGTCTTGCCGTCGGTGAGACGGCCCTCGATATCCCAGAGCCCGTCCTGGCGCAGGAAGCCTTGGCATTCGATGCGTCTCGTATGGATCGGCTCGCGCGGTGTGGCGGCTGGTAAAGGCATGTCGCGTTCTTTCGGATGAAGGCTAAGCGGTCGCCGGCGTAGCGGCAGTCTCGGCGGCCAGAAAGACTTCGAGCGTTGCGCGCTCGACATCGCGCGAGATGAAAGCATCGCCGATGTCATGCGCGAGGATCAGCGTGATGCGGCCGTCGCGCACTTTCTTGTCCTTGCCCATATGCTGCAGCAGCGCGGCCGGCGTGAAGCGGCGGCCATTGCCGATCTGGCTGATCGCGGTCGGCAGGCCGACGGCTTTGTAGTGGCGGCGCACGCGCGCTACCGATTCCGGTGGGCAAATGCCGAGCTCGGCCGAGAGATCGAAAGCGAGCCGCATGCCCAGTGCCACCGCCTCGCCATGCAGCAACGCGTCGCCAAAGCCGGTCTCGGCTTCGAGCGCATGGCCAAAAGTATGGCCGAAATTGAGGAGCTGGCGCTCGCCGGTCTCGCGCTCATCAACAGCAACGACAGCAGCTTTCGCCGCGCAGCTCTTCAGCACCGCCTGGCGCCGGGCATCGGTGTCGCCGGCGACGAGCTTCGGTCCCGCTTGCTCAAGCCAATCGAAGAAGGCGCGGTCGCGGATGAAGCCGTATTTCACGACTTCGGCATAGCCGGCGAGCAGCTCGCGCGGCGGCAAGGTGCTGAGCGTATCGATATCGGCGAGCACCAGCACCGGCTGGTGAAACGCGCCGATGAGGTTCTTGCCGTGCTTGCTGTCGATCGCGGTCTTGCCGCCGACCGAGCTGTCGACCTGCGACAGCAATGTCGTCGGCACCTGCACGTAATCGAGGCCGCGCAGCAAGGTCGCGGCGGTGAAGCCGGTGAGGTCGCCGATGACGCCGCCGCCCAGCGCGATCAGCGGTGTGCCACGCTCGATGCCGAGCGCCAGCACATCCTCGCAGAGCTTCGAGAAATGTGCGAAATCCTTGGTCGCCTCGCCGGGCGGCAGGACAATCGCGTGATGCGCGATCTTCGCCTTGTCGAGCCCGGCCTGGAGCGATTTGAGATGAAGCTTCGCGACATTCTCGTCGGTGACGATGACCGCGCGCTTCTGCCGCACCACCGGCGCGATCAGCGAGCCGGCATCGGCCAACAGACCCGCGCCGACGACGATGTCGTAGCTGCGGGCGCCGAGCTCGACGCGCAGCGTGTCGCGCTGGCTCATGGGCTAACTCCGACCGCTGGCACGAGGAAATGATCGAGCGCATCGATCACCTTGGCGAGCGTCGCTTCCGGTGGCCCGTCGACCGTGTCGACGGTGATGTCGGCCTCGGCATAGACCGGATAGCGTTCGTCGATGAGCCGCGTCAGCACGGTGCGCGGATCGCCGTTCTTCAAGAGCGGCCGGTTGTTGCGGCGTGCGACTCGGACGAGCAGCGTGTCGACATCGGCGCGCAGCCAGACCGAGATCGCGCGCTCGCGGATCAGGCCGCGCGTGCTCGGATCCATGAAAGCGCCGCCGCCGGTCGCAAGAACCTGCGCCGGGCCGTCGAGCAGTCGCGCGATCACCCGGCGCTCGCCATTGCGGAACACCGCCTCGCCGTCGCGCGCGAAAATCTCCTCGATGCTCGCGCCGGCCGCGGTTTCGATCTCCGCATCGGCGTCCATGAAGGGCAAGCCGAGCGCTTGCCCGAGTCGCCGCCCGATGCTCGATTTGCCGGCGCCCATCAGCCCGACCAGCGCGATCGTCTTCGGTGCGCACCACGGCAGGGCATGCGTCATTGTTGCATCGCTCGACGACGCCCCCGTGTTTTAACACCAAGCGTCGTTGAAACGCGCAACATGCGTCGATAAACTACGGCCCAATTATCCATGGCCGCAGCCTAGCATACCGCCAGGACGCTGCGCCAATCGCGCTTCCCCGTCACCAGTTTCGGGCACAATAAAAATGGGTCGTTTCCTCCTGATCGTTGTGGCGCTCGTCGTCGTTATTCTGGTCGGTGGCACGGTATTTCTTATGGTCTGGAATATCCCGGCGCCGACGACACGCGTCGAAAAGGTGATTCCGGATGCGCGTTTTCCGCGTTGAGCGGAGCTCGATCGCTTTCCTGCTGATCGCCCTGGCCGCTTTCTTGCCGGGCTTATTTTTTGGGGCGCCGGTTTTCGCCCAATCCGGTGTCCCGATTCCGCTTTATCGGCCGAACGCGTCCTCATCGCCGGATGCGACTCAGCCCGCGCCGCCGTTGCTGACGGGCCCGCCGGCGAGCGCGAACGGTATCCAGACCGAGACGCTGGCGCCCGTCGATCCGTCTTGGACCGGCACGCTCGGCGCCGCGGATCGCGCTTTGCCGCGCGATATGTGGTCGACGACGCCGCGCCGCTTCGTCGCAGCCGCCTTGCCGCTGTTGCAGCCGACGAGCTCGCCCGTGCTGCAAGAGCTGACGCGACGCTTGCTGCTCAGCGATGCGATCGCGCCGGGGGGGCAGGATCCAGCCGGCGAGCCGAGCCTGATCGATCGCCGCGTCGATCGCGTGCTCGCTTTCGGCTACAGCGATGGCGCGGCGCTGGTCACGGCCTTGCCGCAGAACAATGTGAGTGAGGATTTCGATCGCGCCACGGTCGAGCTGCGCGTCGTCGCGGGCGATCTCGGCGGCGCATGCAACGCGGTGAATGAGCGCGCGCGTCGCTACAGCACGCGGTGGTGGAACGAGGCGCTGATCGGCTGTCAGGCCCTGACCGGTGCGTACGATCAGGCCAAGCTCGGCCTCAGCGCGATGCGCGATCAGAAATCCGATCGCGATCCGGTGTTCGAGGCGGTGATCAACGCGATCCTCGGTCATCGTGCCAGGCTCGATAAGTTTCCCGATCCGTCGCCGTTCCGCATGACGCTGCTCGCCGCGGCGAAATTGCCGCTGCCCGCCGATGCGCTGGCGAATGCCGGGCCGGGGGCGCTCGCCGTTTGGGCGACGAGCGACAAGGAACCGGTCGCAGCGCGGCTCGCCGCCGGCGAAAAGGCCGAAGCGCTGGGTGCGCTGCCGCCGGCCGGTCTCGGCTTGATTTACGGCGCGGTCGAATCGAAGCCCGACGAGCAAGGCGCGCTCTTGAAGAGCGGCAAGCTGCCGGGGGATCCGCGTAGCCGCGCGATCCTCTATAACCTCGCGCGCACCAACGAACCGGGGGCGCTGCGCGTTTCCGCGCTCATGCCGTTGATCGCCGAGGCGCGCCGCCATGGTACCTTTGTTGCAACGGCGCGGCTGATCGCGCCGCTCGTCGCCGAGGTGCAGCCTTCACCCGATCTGCAGAGTTTCGCGGGCGATGCTGCGCGCGTGCTGCTCGCTTCCGGCGCTTACGATCGCGCGGCGCCCTGGATCGCGCTCGCCGGGCGGCCCGAATTGAGAGTGATCGCGAATTTCGCCCAGATCGGCGGCAACGAGAACGCTTCGCTTGGCGATGCAATCGCAGCGCTGAAGGCACTCGATGCGGATGCCGCGCAGCCTCAAGCCGATCTGCTCATCACGCTCGCCGTCGCGCTCGGCATGCCGCTGAAAGGCGTCGATGTCGCGGCGCTGTTGCGGGCGGCGCATTCCGGTACGGTTCCGAATGGCGCGCTGTGGCTCGATCAGCAGCAGGCGGCGAAAGCCGGCCGTCTCGGCGAGACCGTGCTGACGACGGTGTTGCTCGCTTCGGCCGGCGATCATCTCTCGCCCGAGCCGATGGTGCTGGCACAAGCGATCGTCGGGCTGGAAGCCGTCGGGCTCGACGCCGATGCGCGCGCCCTTGCGGTTGAAGCCACGCTCGATGCCGGCATCTGACCTGCATACGAAAAAAGACGGGCGCAAAAAAGCGCGCGCACCGGCGCCGGTGTCGCGCCATGTTGAGGCGTTTCTCGAAATGCTCGCGGCCGAGCGCGGCGCGGCACGTCTCACCATCGCCGCTTATCGCAACGATCTCGACGATCTCGCGCGATTTTTTGGCGGCGACATCGCGCATATCGAGACCGACGATCTGCGCCGCTATCTCGCCAAGCTGGCACGCGCCGGCACCGGCGCGCGGACGGCGGCGCGGCGGCTGTCGGCCTTCCGGCAATTCTTCCGCTTTCTCGTCGTCGACGATGTGCGGCGCGATGATCCGACGCAGGCGATCGACGGACCGCGCCTGCCGCGCGCTTTGCCGAAGCATCTCGAAGAAGACGAAGTCACTGCCCTGATCGCCGCCGCGCAAAAGCATGAAGGCGCCGAAGGTGCGCGACTCGTCTGCATCCTTGAATTGCTGTATGGCGCGGGGCTGCGCGTCTCGGAGCTCGTTGCATTGCCGCTGGCGGCGGCGAAAAGCGACCGGCCTTACCTCGTCATCCGCGGCAAGGGCGATAAAGAACGGCTGGTGCCGCTCGGCGAGCTGGCGCGCGCCGCGCTTGCCGCTTATCTCGATCAGCGCGCGCATTTCCTGCGCGAAGGCAAGGCATCGCGGTTTCTCTTTCCTTCGCGCGGCCGCGAAGGTTTTCTCACGCGGCGACGCTGCGGTCAGATGCTCAAGGAGCTGGCGCTCGAAGCCGGACTCGATCCGGCGCGTCTCTCGCCACACGTCCTGCGTCATGCTTTCGCCAGCCATCTCGTAGAGCGCGGCGCCGATTTGCGCAGCGTGCAAGAGATGCTCGGCCACGCCGATATCGCGACGACACAGATCTATACGCATGTGCAAAGCGCGCGGCTGCAACGTCTCGTTGCGGAACGGCACCCGCTGGCGCGGAAAAAGCCAACGAGCTGATCGCCGTTACACCCGTCGCCGGGGTAGCGCCTTGCCAATGCTTATGCTAGTTCAATCGGGTGATGCGACATTTTCTCGAATTCGAGAAGCCGCTCGCCGAGCTCGAAGGCAAGATTGAAGAGCTTCGCCATCTCGCTGATGGCGGCGATCTCAACATCGCCGATGAGGTCGAGCGGCTCGAGAACAAGGTCGATCGGCTGCTGCGGCAGACTTATGCCAAGCTTTCGCCATGGCAGAAGGTCCAGCTCGCGCGTCATCCCGAGCGGCCGCATGGCAGCGACTACATCGCCGGGCTGATCACTGAATTCACGCCGCTCGCGGGCGATCGTGCCTTTGCCGAAGATCGTGCGATCCTTGGCGGTCTCGGCCGCTTCCGGGGCCGTGCCGTCGTCGTGCTCGCGCATGAGAAGGGCGCCGATACCGAAGCGCGCGTCAAACATAATTTCGGCATGGCCAAGCCTGAGGGCTATCGCAAGGCGATCCGGCTGATGCATCTGGCGCGGCGTTTCCGCCTGCCAGTGCTGAGCTTCGTCGATACCGCCGGCGCCTATCCCGGCATCGAAGCGGAAGAGCGCGGCCAAGCTGAAGCCATCGCGCGATCGATCGAGGCCTGTTTGCAGATCGAAGTGCCGATGGTCGCGACGGTGATCGGCGAAGGCGGCTCGGGCGGCGCGATCGCGATCGCCGCCGGCAACAAGGTGCTGATGCTGGAGCACGCCGTCTATTCGGTGATCTCACCCGAAGGCTGCGCCTCGATCCTCTGGCGCAGCGCCGCCAATGCGCAGGATGCGGCCGAGGCGCTGAAGCTGACGGCGCAGGATTTGCTGAAGCTCGGCATTATCGATCAGATCGTCGCCGAGCCGTTGGGCGGCGCACATCGCGATAAGACGGCAACGATCGACGCGGTCGGCGATGCGATCGAGAACGCGCTCAATCCGCTGCTCGATCTCGATGGACCGGCGCTCCGCAAGCAGCGGCGCGAAAAGTTTCTGGCGATGGGCGCGAGCGCGGCATAGCCGCGCTTGTGGGGCGATAGACGCGAGCGGCGTCTAGCTGCTCTTCAGGCTTTCAGGGTGTAGCCCGAGCCGCGCACCGTGTGCAGCAGCGGCTTGTCGAAACCCTTATCGATCTTCTGCCGCAGCCGGCTCACATGCACGTCGATGACATTGGTCTGCGGATCGAAATGATGATCCCAAACTTTCTCCAAAAGCATCGTTCTTGTCACGATATGCCCGGCATGACGCATGAGGTATTCGAGTAGCCGGAATTCGCGCGGCAATAACTCGATCGGCTGCTCCGCGCGCGTCACGGTGCGTGCCAGCAGATCCATCTCGAGATCGCCGACCTGCAGCTTGGTCTCGGCGCTCGATCGCCGCGTCAGCGCTTCGAGCCGCGCCAGCAATTCGGAAAAAGCGAAAGGCTTGCTGAGATAATCATCGCAGCCGGAGCGCAGGCCCTTGACGCGTTCTTCGACATCGCCGAGCGCGCTCAGCACCAGCACCGGCGTCTGATTCTTGGCGGCGCGCAAGGCCGCGATGATGGAGAGCCCGTCGAGGCCAGGCAGCATGCGATCGATGATCATCGCATCGAAATTCTCGCGCCGGGCGATATCGAGCCCGGTGCGGCCGTGCTCGGCGAGATCCACACGGTGGCCGCTCTCGGTCAAGCCTTTGACCAGGTAAGCGGCAGCCTCACTGTCGTCCTCGATGACCAGAATACGCATGGGATCGGCCCAACCAGAAAGAGTTGGGAGAGGCCGGCCGTTGCCGGCCCCTCCCGTTTGCATATCAGCCGTTGCCTTGATTGCTCAGCGACAGGGCGACGTATTGATTGACGCCGTTGCGGTTGAGCAGGATCAGCACATTCTCCTCGCCCTTGTTGTTCTTCGCACTGTTGAGTGCGGTGACCACCTCGCTAGGCGACGTAACGGACTTCTGATTGACCGATTCGATCACATCGCCGCGCTGCAGGCCGAGATCGGCGAGCGGGCTGTTATCGGAGACGCTCGTGACGACCACGCCCTTCACGTCCTTGCCGATATGAAGGCGCTGCCGCCACTCATTTGTCAGTGGCGCGAGCCGAAGGCCCATGGTGCTGCTGTTCTGCGCCGTGGCGCCGCCATTGTCGCGGTTGCTGTGATTGCCGCGGCTGTTCTGCGCGATCTTCGGATTCTCAGGCATTTGTGCGATCTTGGCGTTGAGATCGGTTTCGCCCGATTTGCGCCAGACATGGACCTTCGCATCGTTGCCCACCGGCGTTTCGGCGACGACGATCGGCAGGTCGCGCACCTTGTGGATCGCATGCCCATTGAAGGACAGGATCACGTCGCCCTGTTGGAAGCCGGCCTTGGCGGCCGGGCCGCCTGGCGTCACATCGGCGACCAGCGCGCCTTCGTCTTTCGGCAGGCCAAGGCTCTTGGCGATCTCCGGCGTGACTTGCTGGATCTGCACGCCGAGCCAGCCGCGGTCGACCTTGCCGTGCGCACGTAGCTGATCGATCACCGGCTTGGCGAGAGAGGACGGGATGGCGAAGCCGATGCCGACCGAGCCGCCATTCGGCGAATAGATCGCGGTGTTGATGCCGATCACCTCGCCGTTGAGGTTGAAGGTCGGGCCGCCCGAATTACCGCGGTTGATCGAGGCATCGATCTGCAGGAAGTCGTCATAAGGGCCGGCATGGATGTCGCGGCCGCGCGCCGAGACGAAGCCCGGGCTGACCGAGCCGCCGAGGCCGAAGGGGTTGCCGACCGCCAGGACCCAATCGCCGACCTGCTCGGTATCGCTATTGCCCCAGCTCACGTAAGGCAGCGGCTTCGGCGCGTCGATCTTCAAGAGCGCGAGATCGGTCTTGGTATCGCGGCCGATGATCTTCGCCGTGTGCTCGCTATTGTCCTGGAAAATCACCGTCACCTTGTCGGCGTTCTGGACGACGTGGTTGTTGGTGACGATGTAGCCGCTCGGATCGATGATGAAGCCCGAGCCCAGCGCGACGGTATGCTCACGCTGCTGACGCTGCATCGGCCGGCCTTGCTGCTCGACGAAGCGGCGCAGCATCTCGTCGAAAGGCGATTGCGGGAAGCCGCGATTGGGGCCGACATCGGGACCTTGGTCCTGATCCTGATCTTGATCGCCGTTGTCCAGGTCCAGGCCCTCGCTCGATGAGGCGCCCGGTTTCAACGTCGCCGAGACATTGACGACGGCGGGCATCACTTTCTTGACGAGCGGCGCGAAGCTCGGCAGCGCCGCGGCGATCGGCGAGCTGCTTTGCGCATAGGCCGGCGAGACGCCGGCAATCGGGCTGAAAGCGAGCGACAGCGCGACACCCGCCGCCAGGGTGGCGAAGCGCAGCGTGTGGATGGATGAGCGGGGGGGATGCGAAGACATCGGTATGGGACCTCTCGGGTTCGGTGATCGTCGCGCGGTGCCTTCGCCGCGCTTGCGGAATGATGCTGTGCGCTAATCATGCGCGAAGACGGGTTACGCGCCGCCTTCGCTGCTATTAAATCTTTGTCATTCCGGAATGGTTGCCGTTTGGCAACCGCTCCAGGGACTTAGGCGTTCAAACGCGCCCGTGACAATGCTTGAATTTCTTGCCCGAACCGCAGGGGCAGGGCGCATTTCGCGGGGTCTTGGCCCAGGGTGAGGCCGCGGCCGGCGGCGCGACGGCGACCGCGGTATCGCCTTCTTGCGCCGAATCCCCGCCGGCCCAGGCCGGATCCTCGCGCGTTTCGACCATGCGCTGCCGCGGCGGTGGCGGCAACGGCTCGCCCGGTGCCTGGCCTTGCTCGTCCGCGCGCTGCACGCGCAGCTCGACATGACACAGCACGCTCGTCACCGCTTCGCGGAGATGATTGAGCATCTCCTGGAACAGCACGAAAGCCTCGTGCTTGTACTCGTTCAGCGGATCGCGCTGCGCATAAGCGCGAAGATTGATGCCCTGGCGCAGGTGATCGAGCGAGAGGAGATGCTCTTTCCAAGTCTGGTCGAGGATCTGCAGCAGCAGGCTGCGCTCGGCGAGACGCATCAGTTCGGGACCGTAAGTCGCCGCTTTCTGCGCCATCTTGGTGTCGGCCGCTTCGGTGACACGCTCGCGGATATTGTCCTCGGCGATGCCTTCTTCCTTCGCCCAATCGGCGATCGGCAGATCGAGATTGAACAGGCGGCCGATTTCGGCACGCAGGGCTGCCGTGTCCCATTGGTCGGGCAGCGAATTCTCGGGCAGATAACGTCCGGCCACGTGCTCGATCGTCTCGTGCCGCATATCGACGATCACCTGCGCGATATCGGTCGCGCTCATGATCTCGCGGCGCTGCTGATAGACGACCTTGCGCTGGTCGTTCATCACGTCGTCGAAACGCAGCAGATGTTTGCGGATCTCGTAGTTGCGCGCCTCGACCTTCTCTTGTGCTTTCTCGAGCGCTTTGTTGATCCAGGGATGGATGATCGCTTCGCCTTCCTTGAGGCCAAGCTTCTGCAGCATCCCGTCCATGCGCTCGGAGCCGAAGATGCGCATCAGATCGTCGTCGAGCGAGACGAAGAATTTCGACGCACCCGGATCGCCTTGCCGGCCGGAGCGGCCGCGTAGCTGATTGTCGATGCGGCGGCTTTCATGCCGCTCGCTGCCGATGACATAAAGCCCGCCGGCCTTCACCGCCTCGTCATGCCCTGCTTTAACCTCGGCGCGGATGGCGCGCTCTTTCGTCTCGCGCTCTATCGGATCGGCGATCATCGCCGCTTCCTGCTTGAGCCGCATGTCGAGATTGCCGCCGAGCTGAATGTCGGTGCCGCGGCCCGCCATGTTGGTCGCGATCGTCACCGCGCCCGGCCGACCGGCTTGCGCGATGATTAAGGCTTCCTGCTCGTGATAGCGCGCGTTGAGGACCTGGTGCGGGACCTTCTTCTTCTTGAAGAGCTCCGACAGCACCTCGGATTTCTCGATCGACACCGTACCGACCAGCACCGGCTGCTTGCGCTCGCGGCATTCCAGCACCTGGGTCAGGATCGCGTCGTTCTTCTCGCGCGCGGTGCGATAGACCTCGTCGTCGGAATCCTTGCGGATCACGGGCACGTTCGTCGGGATGTCGATGACGTCGAGCTTGTAGGTTTCGTTGAGCTCGGTCGCCTCGGTCATCGCGGTGCCGGTCATGCCGGAGAGCTTCGGATAGAGGCGGAAGTAATTCTGGAAGGTGATCGAGGCGAGCGTCTGGTTCTCGTTCTGGATCGTGACGCCTTCCTTCGCCTCCAAGGCCTGATGCAGGCCTTCGGAATAGCGCCGGCCTTCCATCATGCGGCCGGTGAATTCGTCGATGATCACGACCTTGTCGTCGCGCACGATGTAATCGGTGTCGCGCGCGAAGAGCTTATGCGCGCGCAGCGCCTGGTTTGTGTGATGG
>DATMZZ010000124.1:0-2374 GCA_035573175.1 Allostellaceae bacterium | reverse complement strand
GCCGAGCACGCGCTGCTCGCACACATCGGCAAGCGTTACCGAGCTCAGATAGAGATGGATCTGATTGCCGAGCTCTTCCCAGAGATCGTGTGTCAGGCAGCGTGTCTTGTTGCCGCTGCAACCCGTCGGCGCGCCCGGCGTGCAACGCGTCGCGCGGATCGGCTCGTCGACCGCGAGGATGATGTCGGAGATGCGCGTCCCATCAGCGCCGCGCGCCAGGAGGTAGCCGCCGCCGGGACCTCGCACGCTCTTCACCAGATTGCCGGCGCGCAGCTTAGCGAAAAGCTGCTCGAGATAGGACAGCGAAATCTCCTGCCGCTCGGCAATTTCAGCGAGCGAGATCGGCTCGCCGCTGCAATGCTTGGCAAGATCGACCATCGCCATCACGGCGTAGCGTCCTTTGGTACTGAGTCTCACTCGTTGACGCTCCTTCGGGCGGGATCGAAATCGGAAACCGAGGCGAGTCGCTCCTCTTCGAGCGCGGCGAGCCGCGCGCGAAGCCGCGCGACTTCACCATGTAAGACGCTCAACTGGCACGCAATTGGATCGGGTGTCTCCTCGCAAGGCGTGCCATAGGGCAGGAATTCCGGCGCTTTCTCCTGCCTCGCCCGCTCGCCGACGGGTTTGGCTGGAATGCCGGCGACGCTGACGCCTTCCGGCACTTCTTGCAGCACGACGGCATTGGCGCCGATACGCGCCCCGTGATGCACGGTGAACGCGCCGAGCACTTTCGCGCCGGCGCCGACGATCACGTCGTCTTCCAAGGTTGGATGGCGCTTGCCGCGATTGAGCGAGGTGCCGCCCAACGTCACGCCTTGATAAAGCGTGACGTCATCGCCGATCTCGGCCGTCTCGCCGATGACGACGCCGAGGCCGTGATCGATGAAGAGCCGCCGCCCGATCTTGACGCCGGGATGAATCTCGATGCCGGTCAGCATGCGGCTGATCGCCGAAACGAAGCGGCCCAAGACGAGCCAGCCGCGCTGCCACAGCCAATGCGCCAGGCGATGAAACATCACCGCATGCAAGCCCGGGTAGCACAACAGCACTTCGAGAGACGAACGCGCCGCCGGATCGAGGCGCAAGACATTCGCGATATCGTCGCGTAGGTTCTTGAAAATCATGGGATTCGCTGTGCTATTATTTGCATCGCTCTCGGCACGAATCCCGAGAGACGACGGCCTCGCCAGACATATAACTTATCCTACTAGCCTTATCAAGTTTAGCCGGTGATTGATGTTGGATAATCGGGCGGAAAGCCTAGTGCCATTGTCGGGTTTTCCCCATGCCTGAGGTCGTCATCAACGGGCCGGCCGGTCGCCTTGAAGCCCGCTATACCGCCTCCAAGGAAGAGAATGCGCCGATCGCGCTGCTGCTGCATCCCCACCCGCAGCATGGCGGCACGATGAACAACAAAGTCGTCTACACGCTCTTCCACGCCTTCCTGCATCGCGGCTTTTCGGCGTTGCGCTTCAACTTCCGCGGCGTCGGCCGCAGCCAGGGACAATTCGATCGCGGCGAAGGCGAGCTCGCCGATGCCGCCGCCGCGCTCGACTGGCTCCAGGCGACGCGGCCAGATGCCAAAGTATGCTGGGTCGGCGGTTTCTCATTCGGCGCGTGGATCGGCATGCAGCTCCTGATGCGCCGACCCGAAATCGGCGCTTTCGTTTCCGTGGCGCCGCCCGCCGGCATGCTCGATTTCGGCTTCCTCGCGCCCTGCCCTGCTTCCGGCCTCATCGTGCAGGGCGATCAGGATCAGGTCGTGCCCCTCGAGGCGACGCAAAAGCTCATCGCCAAGCTCAAGCACCAGCCCGACATCACGATCGATCATCGCGTCGTCAAAGGTGCCGATCATTTCTTCTACAATCACCTGACCGAGCTTGGTCAGATCGTCGAGGATTACGTCGCGCACGCGACACCGAGACCCATGACTGCGGAGCCGTAACGAAGCAATTCGAATTGCTCGATCGGCGCAATCTCAACGCCTATCTCTCCAATCAATTGAAGCGCAAAAGCGTCGCTGACAGCGTGCGGCCGGCGCCGAGCATTGCGCGAAAGCGCGCGCAACCCCATCTGTTAGGCCGCGGCATGGGAGACCGGATGGCGACGAAGCTCGATGTGAAGGCGATGGCAGCGCTGGTCTCGGCGCTGCAATGGATTTACGAGCGCGCCATCGACGGCGTGCCCGGGCTCGAAGGCGCGCCCGACCTCGCCGTCAGCTATCAGCGGCAATGCGCCACCGATGAAGAGGCGATCGACGCGCTCATCCGCTGGCAGGTGGCGAAAGCCGCGGCAGCCGGCTTCCTCACCAATCTCGGCGGGCTCGCGACCTTGCCGATCGCCCTCCCCGCCAATGGCTTGAGCGCGCTCTATA
>DATMZZ010000123.1:0-6934 GCA_035573175.1 Allostellaceae bacterium | reverse complement strand
CGAGCTCGATGCCGCGCTCGGCTATTTCGACGTGGCGGTGAAAGCCGATCCAAAGAATCCCGATCTGCGTTGCGAGATGGCGACGGCGCTCCGCGAGGCGTCACGCCTCGATGAGGCGGAGCGCATGCTGAAAGCCGTGATCGAGACGCACCCGCACCACGCTGCAGCACTGACCGGCCTCGGCCATTTGGCACGGCAGCGCGAGGATCGCGGCGCAACGCTGCGCTGGTTCGAGGCGGCGATGGCGGCGGAGCCCGACGACGTGTCGATCCGCGTCGAGTTTGCTCGTGCGCTGCGCCAGCAAGGCGAGTTCGCCCGCGCGCGCCAGATCATCGAGAAAGTCCTCGATGACGAGCCGAGCGCGGCGACGGCCTGAGTCTCGATCGATGCTCGCCAAACATGGACTTGCCGCTGTTCGCGCGCCGCAGATCGCCATCGCCGACCTACCGACGCTTCCGATGTCGTATCCGGTACCGGCGGTGATCGCGGATACGCGCGTCTTCGTCGATCGCGGCTTGGCGCTGCGCGGCGAGTTGAGCGGTTGCAATCACCTGGCGATCGCCGGCCACGTCGAATCCGAGGTGGTGCTGCGCGTCCTCGATATTCTCGATGAGGGCAGCTTTAAAGGCCGCGCGAGCGTCGGCAGAGCTTATATCGCCGGCCGTTATGAAGGTGCGCTCATCGTCGACGAGACGCTCGTCGTCGGGCCGGCCGCTCGTATTTCCGGTTCGGTGCAATGCGGCAAGCTGCGACTCGAAGACGGCGGCAGAATCGACGGCGATCTCTGTGTTCTCGCAGAGGAAGCGGCCCGCGCGCAGGTTGATGAGGATGACGCGGCGCTCGAAGCGTTGTTCCTTCAAGCAGCACCCGGGACCGAAGCCGACGCGGATGAAGACGCTGCGGAAGCTGCCGATATGATGCCCGCATCCAATCCGGTCGATACCATGGTTACGTCGGCAACGGTGGTCGAGAATGGTGCGTCGCTCGCCGAGGCGGAGGCGACATTCCGCGCGGCGCTCAAGGCCAATCTCTGCGACGTCGCGGCGCTGTCGGGACTGGGGCATCTGGCGCGGCAGCGCGGCGATCTCGCCGGGGCGCTGCATTATTTCGAGCTGATCATGGCGGCCGATACCGAGAACATCTCGGTACGTTGCGTCAGCATCGACATCTTGCGCGCGCTGTCGCGAGATGACGAGGCGGCGGCGATGGCCAAAGAGGTGCTCGCGCTTCGGGCGCAGCAATCTTCGGCATCCGAAGGCGATGCGCCGGATGAGCAGATGGTATTGCCCGGTTTCGACGAGGCCGAAGCGATGTTCAAAACCGTCCTCGATCGCCATCCGAAAAATCTCGGCGCGCTTGCGGGCCTCGGCCATCTCGCGCGGCGCCGCGGCGATCGCGAGGCAATGCAAGAATATTACATGGCCGCGCTGGCCCTCGAGCCGACGAACATCTCGCTCCGCGTCGAGGTCGCGCGCGCCTTCAAGGAGCAGGGCGATGTCGCGCTCGCGCGCCAAATACTCGAAACCGTGCTGACCGAGCATTGGGGATCGCAAGCCGCCAGCTAATCCGTTATGGTGGCCGCCATCATCATAACCAGCCGGTTATGACGGTAGTCGTAGCAAGAATTTTTCTTCGCTGCTCCCATCGCCTAAAAAATTCAAAAGCTTTGGCGGAGGGGGAAACGTGGCCACTATCGAGCGCGTGGAAATCGCGGAACTCATCAATCGGCAGCGTATCGGGGGCTATCAGATCGGGATTGTCGTCGTCTGCGCTCTAATGCTCATGGTCGACGGTTTCGATACGCAGATGATCGGCTTCGCCGGGCCGGCCATTACCACCGCTTTTCAGGTCGATAAATCGGCCCTCGGGCCGCTGCTCGCCGCCGGTATCGCGGGGCTCATGGTCGGCGCGCTGGTAATTGGCATCGCTGCCGACCGGCTCGGCCGCAAGTTCATGGTGCTGGCCTGCCTCGTGATCTTCGGCGTTTTCACGCTCGCCGCGGCCTTCGTTTCTTCGCTCGGCGCGCTGACGGCGCTGCGCTTCCTTGCCGGCATCGGGCTCGGCGGCATCATTCCGAACGGCGTGGCGCTGGTGTCGGAATATTCGCCGCGCCGGCATCATGCGACCTTGGTGACGCTGCTGAATGCCGGCTTCTCGATCGGCGCGGCCTTGGCGGGGTTGGGCGCACGGCTGCTGCTCCCAAACTATGGCTGGCAATCGCTCTTCATTGTCGGCGGATTGCTGCCTTTGGTGCTGTTGCCGGTCGGCTGGTTCCTGTTGCCTGAATCGGCGCGCTTGCTTGCGTTGCGTGGCGACAAGAGTGAGCAGGTTCGCCGTATCATGCGGCGTGTCAGCCCGCAAACCGCGCTGACGGCGAATGCGACCTTTGTCAGCTCCGAGGAGAACACCGCCGGCTCGAAGGTGAAGCACCTCTTCACTAATGGCCGCACGCCGATCACCTCGCTGCTCTGGTTGAGCTTCTTCGCCAATCTGCTGGTGCTCTATTTCCTCGCCGGCTGGATGCCGACCGCGATGGTCAGCCGTGGCCTTCCGACCCAGACCGCCGTGACGGCGACGGCGCTGATCTATCTCGGCGGCGTCATCGGCTCGCTCCTCCTCGGCTGGCTGATGGACCGCTTCGGCTCTCATACCGTGCTCGCCACCTGCTCCGTCCTCGCGGCGATTCTGCTCGGCGTGATCGCGGGCGCCGGCACCAACGCGCCCGTCATCATGATTGCCGCGGCCATCACCGGCTTCTGCGTGGTGGGCGGCCAGAATGGACTAAACGCCTATGCTGGCGTGCTCTATCCGACCTTTGTCCGTTCGACTGGCGTGGGCTGGGCGCTGGGGATTGGGCGCATCGGCGGGGTGCTCGGCCCGCTGCTGGTGGGCGGTTTGTTCGCACTCAACTGGACCGTTTCTTCGATCTTCGTGATTGCGATCATTCCGCCTATCATTGGCGCGGTTGCCCTGCTGATGCTGGGGAGCACGGCCGCGCGGCGCGCGGGGTGAGGGCGCTGTGTTATGGTGATCGTCGTTAGGTAAGGAGAAGTTTCGCCATGCTGTCTGCCAAAGAGAACGCGCTGCTGTGCCGCATCGAGGGTGATGCGCCGATGGGGCGGATGATCCGCCGTTACTGGATTCCGGCGGCGCTGAGCGAGGAGGTCGAGGCCGACGGCGCGCCGCGGCGTGTGCGGCTGATGGGCGAGGATCTGATCATCTTCCGCGACAGCCGGGGCAAGGTCGGGCTGCTCGAAGAGCTCTGCCCCCATCGCGGCGCATCGCTGCTCCTCGCGCGCAACGAGGAATGCGGCCTGCGTTGCCTCTATCACGGCTGGAAATTCGATGTGAACGGCAAAGTGCTGGACATGCCGGCCGAGCCCGATGCCAGCGCCATGATGGAGCGCGTGGGGGCTCTGTCCTATCCGGTGCGCGAGTCAGGTGGAATCATCTGGGCCTATATGGGCGAGAAAGGCGCCGAGCCGCCGCCGCTCGATTTCGAATTTGCGCAATACCCGGCCGAGAACATCGTCCATATGAAGGCGCGGATCGATTGCAATTGGGTGCAGACCCTTGAAGGCGTGATCGATTCCTCGCACACCAACTATCTCCATGGCGATACGTTCAAGCCCGCGGCCGGATTCCTGTCGTCGACCTATCGGGGCGACTCGCTGCTGGTCGACCGGCCGTCGAATGACGGCAAGCCGCGCTACGAGATCGAGAACACGGATTACGGCTTCCGTTACGCGGCAATCCGCAAGCCGCTCGCCGATCCCGATAAGAATGCCTATGTGCGCGTGACGCTCTTCGTCGCGCCGTTCTATGGCCTCTTCCCGGGCCAGGAAGGCTGGGGCAGCGTGCAGGCCTTCGTGCCGATCGACGACACGCATACCATGCTCTATTTCACGCGCTACAACATGCGCGGGCCGGTGAGCGCCAAGGAGCGTGAGCAGCATTACGCCTGGAGCGGCTTCGTGCCGGGCGTCGATGTCGATGCCGACGGGCGCAAGTTCCGCAACCGTGACAATGACTGGCTGCAGGATCGCAAGGCGATGCAGCAGGGCAAGTCGATGTCGGGCATCCGCGGCGTCCAAATGGAAGATGCGGTCGTGCAGGAAAGCATGGGTCCGATCTACGACCGGCGGAAAGAGCATCTCGGCGTATCCGATATGGCGGTCGTGCGCATGCGCCGCGTGATGCTGCAATCGGTCCGCGACTTCATGGAGACCGGCAAGACGCCGCTCGGCCTGGGCGCTCCTGTGAATTACCGGACGCTGCGCGCCGAAGAGGCGATCGTGCCGCTCGACACGCCGTGGCAGAAATTGTGCCGGTTGGGAGAGCCGCAGCCGGCATAAACGTCGAAATTCGAGGTGCGACGATGAGACAGCGCCATGTCGTTCTAACCGCCCTCGCTCTGCTGCTCGCCAGTGGCGCCGCAAACGCGGCGCAGAAGCTGACGATGAATTACACGACCGGCGAATCGGCGACCGCCTTCATCGCCAAGGATGAAGGCTTCTTCGCCAAGCACGGGCTCGATGTCGATCTGGTCGCGGTGACGCAGAATTCGAATGCGCCGGCCGCGCTCGAATCGGGCTCGGTGCAGGTTGGCATGATTCAGATTGCCAATCTGCTGCAGCTAACCGATGGCGGGCTCGACTTCGTCGCGCTCGCCGGTGGCGCGGGCAATGAGAAGGACGTCACGAAATTCGCCGTCGTGGTGCGCAGCGGCCTTGACGTGAAGGAGGCAAAGGGCCTTATCGGCAAGAAGGTTGGCGTGCCCGGGATCGGCGCCAGCATCGACATCTATTTCCGCAACTGGCTGCTCAACAACAATGTCGAGCCGGCGAAAGTCTCGATCGTCGAGACGACCTTCCTCGCCATGGCCGACAATCTCAAGGCCGGCAATCTCGATGCCGTGACGCCGCTCGAGCCGTTCATCAGCCGCATCACCTCGCAAAAGATCGGCTACGAGCTCTTCAATCTCATTGACCTGATGCCGCGGCCGAAGATTGCCGCGCTGCTCTTCGCATCGACACGCGACTGGGCGACCAAGAATGCGTCGACGATCCCGGAGCTGCGTGCGGCGATCAGCGAAGCCGACGATTTCATCCGCGCCAACCCGGAAAAAACGCGCGCGGCCATCAACAAATATACCAAGGTACCGCTACCCATCCTCAACAGCCTGCCGGTGCCGGCGGTCGACCCCGAGATCCATAAAGCCGATCTCGATTTCTGGGCCGGAATGATGCAACGCCTGCATATGCTGCAGAACAAGCCCGATACGGCGAAGCTGATCTGGAAGTAGGGCGGGCTTGCATGAGGCGGGCTGCCTAGCGTTAAGCAATTCCTAGTCCCTGTTTCGCCGCGCGAATTCCCGGGGCGCTGGGAGCGGCTCACTTTGCTGCATCGCAACCCTCGATAACCTCGCTTACCGTCTTCTTTAGAGGCTAACGCCGCATGCGCCGCCGTGCGCGATGCTTGACAGCCCTCCTTTCGCTTTTTAGCATTTCCGAACAGACGGTCGAATAGCGAACAAATTAAACAGGGAGGGGATATGAGTAAGATGACCGCCGAGGCTGTGGCATCGGTGCCGCAGGACACAGCTGCGAAATCGTCTTTGACCAGGATCGTGGTGGCGAGCGCCGTGGGCACGGCACTCGAGCTCTATGACTTCCTGCTTTATGCCTATATCGCTTCGCTGATCTTCGAGAAGCTGTTCTTTCCAAGATTCGATCCGCTGGTCGGCACCATCCTGGTTTTCGGGTCCTTCAGCGTGGGCATCATTTCGCGGCCGCTGGGTGGTCTTCTGTTCGGGCATTTCGGCGATCGCATCGGCCGCAAATACACGCTCGTCATCACCATGTTGCTGATGGGTATTTCGAGCGCCGCTATCGGGCTTTTGCCGGGCTACGCGCAGATCGGCATTGCCGCGCCCGCGCTCTTGATCACCTTCCGGATTTTGCAGGGCATCGCGATCGGCGGCGAGTCGGTCGGTGGCGTGCTGATGACGATCGAGAATGTCGGGCCCGAAAAGCGCGGCTTTTACGGCTCGATCATCCAGGCGGCGGGTCCGGTCGGCTCAATCAGCGCGTCCATCGCGTTGTTGCTGGTTTCCTATTTGCCGAACGATGCTCTCTTGAGCTGGGGATGGCGTCTGCCGTTCCTGTTCAGCCTGCCGCTTCTCATCATCGGCTTTTACGTCCGCTCGCGCGTCGATGAATCGCCCGAATTCGAAGAGGCGGCACGCCGCCGGAAGATCCTGCGGGTGCCTGTGATGGAGGTGTTCCGTCGTCACAAAAGCGCGACATTCGTCGTGCTCCTTGCGTCGATGGCGGATACTAGCCTGTTTTATCTCGCCACCGTGTTCACCCTGTCTTACGGCACGAAGACGCTGGGCATACCGCGCGAGGCGCTTTCCAACGCCATCATGCTGGGTAGCATCGTCTCGCTGTTCACGACGCCGCTTCTGGGCGCCTGGTCCGACCGCATCGGATTGCGGCGGATGTATATCATCGGCTTGAGCTTGCTGATTGTCGGGATCTATCCGTTCTTCCTGATGATCGAAAGCCGAAACGGCTTGCTGGCCGGAACGGCAATCGTTGCCGCGATCGGCATCGTTCATTCGATGATGTGGGCGTCCTCGGCGAGCTATTTCCCCGGCCTCTTCGCCGCCAATGTCCGGTTTTCCGGTACGTCGCTCGGCAAGCAGGTCGGCACCGTGATGGGCGGCGGCCTCATCCCGCTGATTGCGACGGGTTTGCTGGCGACGGGCAGCAACGGCGTGGTGCTGCTTTGCGGCTACTTCGCGTTGCTCGCCGGCGTGGCGATCCTCGCGGTGTTCTTGGGCGAGAAGCGCGGCGGCATGCCGCGCGCACCACTCGCTTAGTGAGGAGGATCAGGCCTGCAACAGGGACATGACCCTGTTGCGGGCCGC
>DATMZZ010000122.1:0-5720 GCA_035573175.1 Allostellaceae bacterium | reverse complement strand
CTAGCCCGTGATCTCATCGCGCCGGTACCAAGGCAGGTACCGGCGCGTTTCTTTTGCGACAGATACCGGTATTGCCGCTCGGCGATCAGCGTGCCAGAATCGTGTCATGACCGCTGCCGAAATCGCCGAATTGCTGAAGCTGCCTCCGAGCGAACGGGCCGAACTTGCAATTTCGCTTTGGGCCAGTCTGACCGAGAGCGAGCGTGACGCCGAATTCAAGCTTCGTGAGGAAGATCTGACCGAACTAGATCGCCGTTGGGCGGAGCATGTGTCTCATCCCGAATCGGCAATTCCTTGGTCTGAGCTTCGGCGGAAGCTCCGCGACAGGAAGTGAGCTCGCCGCAAGTCGTTTTTCGGCCCGAGGCCGCAAACGAGGTTCGCTCAGCCTGCGATTGGTATGAAGAGCAGAAGCCTGGGCTCGGCGCTCGCTTCGCTCATGCCATCGATGAGCTTCTACAGAGTATCGCTGAGCGGTCGTCAGCGTTTCCCATCGTTCGTGGCGAGATACGCCGCGCGGTTCTTCGGCAATTTCCTTACGGAGTTTATTTTCGCGAGGCTGCGGAGGGTATTGTCGTGGTTGCCGTGGTCCATTCGCACCGGCATCCTCGTCACTGGCAATCACGTTCCTAGATCAACGCTAGCCCGTGATCTCATCGCGCCGGTACCAAGGCAGGTACCGGCGCGTGATCCAGTTCACCAGCACATCGAAGCCGACGCCGAACGCCGCGAGCAGCAGCACCGCGACGAACGCTTCGTTGTGGTGGAAGGTGCGCGAATTGTAGAGGATGAAATAGCCGAGCCCGGGAATCGCGGTGAAAAATTCCGCGACTACCGCGCCGATCAGGGCGCGTCCCGCTGCCAGGCGCAACCCCGCGAGGAAATAGGGCGTCGCCGCCGGAAGCACGATCTCGAACAGCGCCCGCCAGGAACGCGAGCGGAACGAGCGTGCGACTTCGAGATATTCCTGCGGCACCGAGCGCGCGCCATCGGCGACATTCACCGTGATCGAGAACACGGCGGCGAAGACGATCGTCGCGAGGCGCGCCCCGCCGGTATAGCCGAACCACAGCGAGACGAGCGGCAGCACCACGATCATCGGCAGCGTATAGCCGGCGTTGATGTATTGGCGCAGCGCGCGATCGGCGAGCTTGCTCTGGCCGATAATGAGGCCCAGCACGGTGCCGAAAGCCAGCGCGATGACCAGCCCCTCGGCCACCGCCGCGAGGGTGATCGCGCCGCCAAGCAGAAACGCGCGGTCGGTGATGACATGCGGCACCGCCAGGGCGATGCCGATCGGCGTTGCGACGTAGGCCGGGGCGAAAGCCCGCACCACGATTTCCCAAAAGGCGAGGATTCCGACGCCGGCGTAAAGCCGCGGCAGAAACGCGCTCCCTCGCGCCTGATCGATCGCCGCGACACTCATCTCACACTCGCCAGCGCGCGAAACGCTGCTCGATCACGCGGCCAATCCACATCAGGACGAGCCCGAGAACCATGATCACGAGGATCGCCGCGAGCACGCCGGCAGTGTCGAAATTCTGCGACGCGCTCATGATGAGCTGGCCCAATCCGGTCGAGCTTAGAAAGAATTCGGCGGCGATCATGCCGACCAGTGCCCGGCCGATCGCCTGGCGCACGCCCGTCATCGTGAAAGGCAAGGTATAGGGCACCATCACCTCGCGCCACAGCGCCCATTCGCTGGAGCGAAAGGAACGCGCGACCTCGACCAGTTCGGGCTTCAAGCTGCGCGCGCCTTCGACCGTGTTGTAGAGCACGGGGAACACGGCGAAGAGAAACACGACCAGCACCTTCGGTGCAAAGCCGAAGCCCATCAGCGACAGGATGAAGGGGATCAGTGCGACCAACGGCGTCGCGTAGGCAATCGTGATGTAGACATCGAGAGCGCGGCGCAGCACCGCGACCCGCGCCAACAGCATACCGAGGGGTGCGCCGACGACCAGCGCCAGCACGAAACCGACGACGAAGATCGACAGCGAACTCGCCAATTGGCTCCACAGCTCGCCCGATTGCGAGAGGTCCCACAACCGGTCGAGCGTCTCGGACAAGGGCACGAGGAACGCGGCGTTGGTATGGCGGCCAACCAGCTCCCAGGCCGCCACACCCGCGATGAAGCTCAGGATCGGCGGCGCAAAGCGTGCCGTGACCTCGCGCCCCCGATTCATCGCCCTATTCACCGATGGGCTGCTCAGTGACCGGCGCCGATCATCGCATTGGCGTCATGCCACACGGTGCGATCGACCAGCCGCTCATAGCTCGGCAGCTTCTTCGGGTCCTTCACGTTACCGACAGTGACTTGCTGCTCGGTCACCGCCTCGATCTTCGCCTTGTCCAGCCCGTCATCCTTGATCTCCCAGAAGCCGATGCCGTTGAAGAGCTTCAACGCTTCTTTCGAGATCGCGTGGCTCTCGCCGGTAATGGTCCCGATCTGCGCGACCGTGTCGGCATTCTTCGGATCGGCCATATAGCGCGCCGCATCGACCAGCGCGGCGAGCGTGCGCACGATGGCGTCGCGCTTCTCCTTGAGCCGGTCGCGACGCACTTCGAGCACATCGTAATGGCTGGTCGGCACCGCGTCCTTCAGCGTGATGACGGTCTTGACCTTCTTGCCTTGCTCCTCGATCACCGGCACGTCGTTGAGATGAAGGACGCCATAGGAGATCTGACCCGCGATCATCGCGGCGGCGGTGTTCGAGCCGAGCGGCACCTGCTGCACATCGTTGATGGTGAGATGGCAGCCGCCGACCAGCATGTCCTTCAAGGCGAGCGAGCGAGCGCCGCCAGGCGTGTCGACGCCGACTTGTTGACCCTTGATGTCGGCGCAAGTCGCTTTGTTCGGATTGGTCGAGCCGATCGCCCAGTCGGGATTGGGCAGCCCATAGATGCTGACGACATCGGCATTCGCATTGGCGATCTGCCCGATTGTGAGTGCGGTCGGGACGAGCGCGAGGTCGACGTCGCCCGAGATCACGGCGCGCGAGCCCGCGGCACCGCTGTCGAACTGCCGCAGCTCGACATTGGCGTTGTATTTCTTGAAGAAGCCCTGCTTGTCCGCGACATAGGCGAAGACCGTCAGATAAATCGGCGGAACGCCCGGCAAGGCGAGCACCACTTTCGGTGCGTCGGCGGCCAGCGCCGGCGGCATGACCGGCATGACAGCGGCCGCGATCAACAGCGCGGCAGCAACGATTGTCCTACGCAACATCGATAGTCCTCCCTTTTGGCTTCCTTACTGATTGTTGTCAGTGTTCGAGTTCGAATTCCGCGCGGCGGGCCTCGTTCATAAGATTGGACCAGACCTGCTCGCGCAATTCGGAGAAGCGCCGCAGGCTGAGCGTATCACGACTGCGCGGCCGCGGCAGATCGATCGCGATATCCTGGTCGACATGACTCGGCCGGCCCTTCAAGACCACGACGCGATCGCCCATCAGCACCGCTTCCTCGATCGAATGCGTGACGAAGAGCATCGTGGTGGGCTGCTTCTCCCAGATGCGCAGCAGCTCGAATTGTAGAATCTCGCGGGTTTGCGCGTCGACGGCGGCGAAGGGCTCGTCCATCAGCAGCACGTTGGGCCCGATCGCGAGCGCACGGGCAAGGCCGCAGCGCTGCTGCATGCCGCCCGAGATCTGATAGGGATAGGCGTGCTCGAAGCCGGCGAGCCCGACCAGCGAGATGAAGCCGGGCACGCGCGAAGCGATCTCGCTCGCGCTCGCCCCGGCCATGCGCAGCCCATAAGCGACGTTGTCGTAGACCGTCTTCCACGGAAAGAGGCCGAAATGCTGGAAGACCATGGCGACGCCGGGCGGCGGCTCGGTCACCGGCTTGCCGTCGATCGTGACCTCGCCCTCACAAGGGATAAGGCCGTCGATACAGCGCAGCAAGGTAGTCTTGCCACAGCCCGAGGGCCCCACCAGCGCCACGATCTCGCGCGAACGCAATTCGAGATCGACATTCGCAAAAACGGTTAGCTCGCCGTAGCGCTTGCTCAGATCCCGAACGCGGATGGAGCCTTGATCCGCTGCTGACATTTCCCCGCGTTTCCCCAACAATTAGTTGCGACAGGTATATTGCGACAACCCGCGGCGACACAACTGTAATTCCGGGCATGGCGGCGACAGGCTCCGCTGCGAGCGCACCCCGAATTGCGTCGCAATACGGCTATTTGGCGGGCGACGGCTCGCGCGAGCGACGAACCCAGTAATCGGGCGAAGCTTTGCTCTGGGCCAATGCTTCGGCGGTCTCGAAGCCCGGCGCCATCGAAGCCGAGGTGCCCGACAGAATCTGGTGATGCTCGATATTGAGCGTCCGCAGCCACCGCTGTTGTCCCATGGTGATGGCAACGAAATAGCCGAGTTCGACGATCTGCGGCTCGGTGAAATGCTTCTTCAGCCGCGCCCAGAGCGCGTCATCCGCTTCGAGATCCCAGGTGATCGCCTCGGTATAGGCGAGCGCTGCTTTCTGCCGCTCGTCGTAACGCGACGATTTCTCGAAATCGAGCAGGTCCTTATAGTCGGCTTCGATCAGCCCCTGCTTGGCGGATTTGATCGAGCGCTGATTGCCGCAATATTCGCATTTCACCGAACGCGAAACATAGACGCGGCATAGCTCTTTGATCGGATGATCCATCACGCCGTTGCGGAACACGGCTTCCCAGGTATCGGCGAAGGACCAGAAAGTCGCCGGCACATGCGCGCGGATCGCCTGGCTTTCGGGTCGCGGCGTGCCTTCGCGGCGGCACCGATCCAGCTCCGCCAACATCTTTTGATCGTTGATCGTCGTCGGATCGACGTAGCTGATCCGTTGCTCGGCCATGTTGCCTCCCCTGTGCTGTCGATGATGAGCTTATCGACTACTACCCCGCATTGTGCGGCGCTTGTTGCCGGGAGGCAACCGCCGGACGCGCGTCTCACGCGCAAATGAAAACGCCCGGACCAAAGGTCCGGGCGTCAGCATCGACTGGCTTATTGTTGATTTGCCGGCGATCAGCGATCGAGGAAGCCGGACAAGCGGCGATCCGGGCCGCGCTGGCTAAGCTTCTTCAGCGCCTTCGCCTCGATCTGGCGAATGCGCTCGCGCGTCACCTGATACTTCTTGCCCACTTCTTCGAGCGTGTGCTCGGCGGCTTGGCCCACGCCGAAGCGCAAGCGCAGCACGTCGGCCTCGCGCGGCGTGAGACGGGCGAGCGCCTCTTCGGTCGCCTCGCGCAGCTCGGCCGCGGCCGCCGCTTCGAGCGGCACCACCGCCTGCTGATCCTCAAGGAAATCGCCGATGGTGGCGTCGCCATCCTCGCCGACTGGCTGATCCATGCTCACCGGATCGCGCACCAGCTCGAGCACCGTACGCAGCTTCGCAACCGGCGTGCCGAGACGCTCGGCAAGCTCGGGCTCGGTCGGCTCGCGGCGCAGCTCGCCGGCGAGACGACGCTGCGCACGCAGCACGCGGCGAACTTCGTCGGCCAGATGCGCCGGGATGCGGATCAGGTGACCCTGATCGACCAGCGCGCGCGAGCACGCCTGGCGGATCCACCACGTCGCATAGGTCGAGAATTTGTAGCCGCGGCGCCAGTCGAATTTCTCGACCGCGCGCATCAGGCCGATATTGCCTTCCTGCACCAGATCCATCAGCGGCAGGCCGCGATTGACGTGGCGGCGCGCGATCCAGGTGACCAGCCGCAGATTGGCGGCGATCATCTGTTCTTTCGC
>DATMZZ010000121.1:0-2507 GCA_035573175.1 Allostellaceae bacterium | reverse complement strand
GCGCCCTCCTGCGTCGGCGAGAGCGCGGGGCCGTCGCGGCGAAAATCGGGCACCGGCGGCGTCACCCGGCGCGGCAGATCGATGCTGCGCAAGAAACCGGCAGCGACGAGTCCTTTCACCACACCGGCGCTGCATGCCGCGCGCTCGGCAAGATCGCTGGCCGTCGATGCACCATCGCTCGCGGCTTCGAGCACGCGCCGCCGCGGCTTGGTCAGTGCCGCGTTGCTATCCGCCCCCGAATGATTCGATAGGGCGGCACGCCCGGCATCCGTCAGCGCATAACCCGCGAGCGCGCGCATCGGCGCGAGCGCATCGGGCACGCTCATCGCCATGCGCAGTACCGCGCCTGGTGCCGAGAGCGTATAATTCGCGGTCCAATCGACGAAGCGGCGCAGCTCGTCGGGCAGAGGCGGCGCGGGCAATATCTCTTCGATCGGCTTCAGCTTCGCGTCCGCGACATCACCGCTGCCTTCGCCCCAGACAACGCCGACAAGCTGCCGCCGACCGAGCGGCACGGCAACAAAATCGCCCGGCGCGACGTTTAAGTCTTGGGGAACGCTGTAATCATAGGCACCCGCCAAGGGCAGCGGCAGCAGCACGCTGACGCGGCGTTCCGTATTCTCGGCGGAACTGGCGTGGCGCTCTTGCATGGGCTAGACTTTTAGTGTGAAAGCCTGCCGCGCGCCACGAAAAGCAGGAGAGGAGGCTTCGACATGAAGTTCTTCATTGATACGGCCGATATCGGCGAAATCCGCGATCTCGCAGCGACCGGACTCGTCGACGGCGTTACCACCAACCCGACGCTGATCGCGAAATCGGGACGCAAATTCCTCGATGCCATACGCGAGATCTGCCAGATCGTACCCGGTCCGGTCAGCGCGGAAGTCACGTCGACCGACTTGGCGACGATGCTGGCGGAAGGACGCAAGCTCGCGAAGATCGCGAAGAATGTCGCGGTGAAAGTGCCGCTGACCGTCGATGGGCTGAAAGCCTGCCGCGCCTTGCGCCAGGAAGGCACGATGGTCAATGTGACGCTGTGCTTCTCCGCGGCGCAAGCGCTGCTCGCGGCGAAAGCCGGCGCGAGCTTCATCTCACCCTTCGTCGGCCGGCTCGACGATATCGGCCAGACCGGTATGGAGCTGATTCGCGAAATCGTCACGATGTATCGCAATTATCCCGAGATCAAGACCGAGGTGCTGGTGGCGTCGATTCGCAATCCGCTGCATATCACCGAAGCGGCGAAGCTCGGCGCGCATGTCGGTACGATCCCGCCGGCCGTGCTGCGGCAGATGTATGCGCATCCGCTGACCGATAAGGGACTTGCGGCTTTCCTTGCGGATTGGAAAAAGACAGGGCAGAGCATTTTGGGGGACGACGAGAAGGTCGCAGCAGAGTAACAATAGGGCGCGTAGGATCGCTTCATGGATTTGCCGAAGGACAAGAAACACGCGCTGCCTTCACTGCCCGCTCCGCAGCAGGCAGCGTCTTCTCTCGGCCCGTCCCATGGCAAGGGGGCGCCTTCCGCCGGCGAAGTCGCCAACTATCTCAAGCATCATCCCGATTTCCTCAACGAGCATCCCGATCTGCTCGGCGTCCTAACGCCCCCGAAGCTCGATCGCGGCGAGCGCGTGATCGATATGCAGCACTTCATGGTGCAGCATCAGCGCAACGAGATCGCGCGGCTCAAAGCGCAGAATAAGACTCTGGTCGCGGCAACGCGCGCCAATCTCATGGGCCAGGCGCGCGTCCATGGCGCGGTGCTGGCGATCATCGGCGCGCAGACCTTCGAGCAGCTGATCCAGATCGTCATCACCGATCTCGCCGGCCTGCTCGATGCGGATGTCGTCACCATCGCGGTCGAGCGCCAGGGCGGCGCGCGGGCGAAGATGCCGCATCACGGCATCGAGATTCTCGAGCCCGGCACCGTCAGCGAAGTGCTCGGCGACGAGCGCGATGTCGTGTTCCAAACCGATATTCAGGGCGATCCGCGGCTCTTCGGTGCAGGCGCCGGCCTCGTGCGCTCGGCGGCGCTGGTGCGCTTGCCGGTCGGCCGTGCCTCGCCCGCCGGCATGCTCTGCATCGGCACGCGCCGCGCAGGCAAATTCCAGACCGGGCATCAAAGCACCGAGCTTTTGTCCTTCCTCGCCCGCACGCTCGGCATCACCATCGCCGCATGGCTCGATCTGCCGGCATAAACCCCGCGCCGCCCGATTCGAAATCACAAGGGCCGACATCAAAAGGGCCCGCGCCCCTCGATCCGGCGCGTTTCTCCGCGAAGCCCGATCTGCAGCACGCGATTGCCGAGTGGCACAGCTGGCTGCAAGCCGAGCGCCGTGCCTCGCCGCATACGATCGCGGCCTATGGCAGCGACCTCGCGCAATTCCTCGATTTCCTGACCGAGCATCGCGGGGGCGCCGCAAATCTTTCCGATCTCGCCGCGTTAGCACCGGCCGATTTCCGCGCCTTTCTCGCCTCTCGCGCCTATGCCGCGATCAAGCACAGCTCTT
>DATMZZ010000120.1:0-3956 GCA_035573175.1 Allostellaceae bacterium | reverse complement strand
AAGCTGCGCGGTCTCGGCGTCATCAACGCGATCGAGCGCGCCGCGGCGCCGCCGGGCGGCGAGACGGCCGAGATCCGCTTCGATGCGACGGGCTCGGTCACCTTCCTCACCGGCACGACCGCGCAAGGCCAGAGCCACGAGACGATGTACAAGATCATTCTCTCGGACAAGCTCGGCATCGATTCGAGCGAGATCAACTTCATCCAGGGCGACACCGACAAGGTCGTCTGGGGCGTCGGCACCTTCGGCTCGCGCGCCGCGGTGATCGGCGGCTCGGCCGCGGTGATCGCCGCGGAAAAGATCATCGCCAAAGGCAAGAAGATCGCGGCGCATATCTTCGAGGCGGCGGAAGCCGACATCGAATTCGCTAAAGGCATCTTCGCCGTCGCCGGCACTGACAAGCGCATGCCGATCAAGGAAATCGCGCGCGCCGCCTTCACGCCCGGGCGTATTCCCAAAGGTATGGAGCCCGGTCTCTTCGAGATTGGCGTGTTCGAGCCGAGTGCGCAGACCTTCCCCTACGGCACGCATGTCTGCGAGCTCGAGATCGACGAGGATACCGGCAAGATCACCATCGAGCGCTATCTCGCGGTCGACGATGTCGGCACCGTCATCAACGAGCTGACCTTGCAGGGCCAGGTGCATGGCGGTGTCGCGCAAGGCGTCGGACAGGCGATCTCCGAAGCCATCGTCTACGACAAGCAATCGGGCCAGCTGCTCTCCGGCTCGTTCATGGATTACGGCATGCCGCGCGCCGACGATCTCTGCGCGATCGAGGTCGAAGAGCACAGCGTACCAACCAAGATCAACCCGCTCGGCGCCAAAGGCGCGGGCGAAGCCGGCACGGTCGGCGCGCTGCCCGTGGTGATGAATGCCGCACTCGATGCGCTCGCGCCGCTCGGCATCCGCCATATCGAGATGCCGCTGACGCCGGAGCATGTCTGGCGCGCCATCCGCGCCGCGCGCTCTTAAAAGCTTCAACAAGGGGGGAAGAAATGAAGAAGACGCTGCTGGCCGCTCTCGGCCTTGCCTTGCTTGCCGCGCCGGCTTTCGCCGATCCGGTGCAAATCAAATTCGCTTACCCGTCGGCCCCAAACAACGCGCTGTTCAGGGCGATGCAGGGCTGGACCGACGACGTCAATAAGGCCGCCAATGGCGCGATCGAGGTGAAGCTCTTCCCCGGCGGCGTGATCGCCGACAATTCCAACATGTATGACCGCGTGACCGGCGGCGTCGCCGATATCGGCTTCGCCGTCTTCGGCCCGGTGTCGTCGGTCTTCCCCAAGACCAATGTCGGGACCCTCCCCTTCGAGGCGAAGGATCATCGCGAAGACGCGCTGGCGCTCTGGGCGCTTTACGACAAAGGCGTCATCCGCGACGAGCTCACCAAATACCACCCGCTCGCCTTCATCGTCTTCCCCGGTCTGGTCATTCATTCGAAGAAGCCGATCCATACCCTGGCCGATGTGAAGGGCATGAAGATCAGCGTCGAAGGCCGGGTTCTCAGCGAGATGATTCCGCGGCTCGGCGCGGCGCCGATCTCGCTGCAGCCGGGCGAGCTCTATCAGAGCCTGCAGCGCGGCCTGGTCGAGGCCGTGCCGCAAGGGTGGCCGAGCGTGCCGACCTTCCATCTCAACGAGGTGACGAGTTTCCATCTCGAAGCGCCGCTCGGCTTCAACACCGGCTATGTCGCGATGAACAACGATTCCTATGCCAAGCTGCCGCCGGCCGGCAAAGCCGCGATCGACAAGCTCTCGGGCAAAGTCTTCGTCGAGCGGCTGATCGCGGCCGACGACACGATGCAGGCGGTCGGCCGCGACGCGACCAAGGCACTGCCGGGCCAGACGATCGCGCAGCTCGATCCGGCCGAGGAAGCGCGCTGGAAAGAGGCGGTCGCGCCAGTGACCGAGGAATGGGTCAAAGCGACGCCCGACGGCGCCCATGTCCTCGCTGCTTTCCGCGCCGAGCTGACGGCGATCCGGAGCGGTAAGTGACCTAACGCGTCATTGCGAGGAGTGCGAAGCACGACGAAGCAATCCAGGAGCCTCGCACGGTCATTCTGGATTGCTTCGCTTCGCTCGCAATGACGACGCTTTTCTGGTCTACCCGGGGAACAATCCTTTTTTCTTCAGATACTCGATCGCGAGGCGGTCATATTCCCAGGGCTGCTCGAAGCAATTCGCGTGGCCCGCGCCCGGCATCTCGACGATCTCCGATCCCTTGATGAGGGATTGCAGCTTATAAGCGCCCCGCTTGGTGAAATCCTCGCCACCGATGATAATCAGCGTCGGCACTTTGAGTCGCGGATAGAGATCGGGGCTCGCATCGGCGAGCGCCTGATTCATCGCAATAATCGACTCCAGCGTGCCGACATTGCTCAACCCGCAGACCATGTCGGCGTAATGCTGCACGAGCGGGGTCTCGCGCAACGTCGGATGAAAATGGAACAGCACGGCACCGCGCCGCCGCACGATGCCTTCGGCGTGATACGCCTCCTTGCCTTTGAGCTGCACCTCGCGGATATCCGGGAGATAGCCGCAGCCCGAGAGGATCATGCAGGGCACGCGCTCGGGCCGCTGGTCGGCCATGTGCATGGCGACCTC
Organism: Allostellaceae bacterium; assembly: GCA_035573175.1. Taxonomy (GTDB): domain Bacteria; phylum Pseudomonadota; class Alphaproteobacteria; order ATCC43930; family CGMCC-115725; genus CAIKMD01. Next base: position 1,353 of record DATMZZ010000120.1, on the reverse strand, counting down.
CGAGCCCATGGAATTGCCCTGCACGATCACCGGCCCATCGGCGATGGTGTCGAGCAGCTCCCACACCGCCGCCGCCTGATCCGCCATGGTGACGCCCTCTTGCGGCGCGGGTGAGCGGCCATAGCCGGCGAGATCGACGGCGATGGTGCGATACCAGTTCGAGAAATGCGCCGTCTGGAAGAGCCAGAGCCGGTTGTCGTCCGGTGTCGAATGGAGGAACACCATCGGCAGGCCGGTCTTGCCCTGCTGCTCGTAATAGAGCGGTCCCGGAATATGTGGGGCCACGGCGCGATGCCCGCCTAGTACATCAGGCTGACGATCTTGCCGCGTTGCGCGCCCGTCGTCGCGACGCAGATCGGCGAGCGGTAGAGCGGCGCCGCGAATTTCGTATCCGGCTGATCGGCGCGGATCTTCATGAAGAGCGGCTCGAGGCCGAGATCGAGCCAGGTGCCGAAGGCCGCGTCGTGATGCGCCGGAAGGTAGAGTCGCGGATGGAGGAGTTGCACCAGCGGCCAGGTGTCGGCGACCTGATGCTCGGCGACGGGATGCGGTTGATACGCGACGATGCCGATATCGGCGCGGCCGAGCTTTGCTATGAGCGCGCGATCGCCGGCGGTGACCGGGCCGGCGCTGCCGATGATGACGATCGAGAAGCCGTTCTTGAAGCGCAGCGCGTAGGCGAGCGTGCCTTCGGTGATGACCTTGGGATCGAAGGTGCCGCGCGCGGTCACCTCCTTGTTATGCGCGTCTTCCTCCGGCGTGTTCGGCCGGGAATCGACCTTGTAAATCGCCGCCAGCGCCGGAATAAGCCCGTCCTGGATCGTACTGTGTTGCCCCAGCGCGGTCTCGACCGTCACGTCGCCGAAATGGAAGCTCTCGCCGCCCTTCGCGGCTCTGGTTTGCGATGCGGGCACGCCGAGCTTCTCCGCCGTTGCGATGGTCAGCGGCGCACCGATAACCGGCGCATGGGTCTGCGCCGCGATCGGCGCGACATCCGAGATGTGATCGAAATGCGCATGGCTGATGAGGATGGCATCGGCGCGCTTGATCTGCCGCACGGTGACACCGATGTCGTGATTGCGCGCGGTGCGGTCGAAATAGGCGTCAAAGAGGAAGACGTGGCCCTGGTAATCGACCTCGTAATTCGCGTTGCCGAGCCAGCGTAGGACGACGGTGGTGGACCTTTTACCCGGCACCGGTCCGCCGACGATCGCCGGCGTATAGGAGCTGCAAGCCGGCTCGGCCGCTTGGGCAACCCCCGCAGCCGTAAGAACGAGAAATAACAAGCTGAACAGCGCCCGCGCCATCATGGACATCCTCCCCGATGCTTCACTGCACTATAGCATCGAGGAG
>DATMZZ010000119.1:0-2523 GCA_035573175.1 Allostellaceae bacterium | reverse complement strand
AAGGTCCAGCGCAGCGCGAAGACCAGTATCGATCGGCGACGATCAGACCATGGATTTCGATCAAAAAGGGGGCAGCCGCGCGTAAAAATTGCGAATCTCGCGCCGGCTTGCGCGCGAGATTCGCCACATTGCCAGAACCTTATATTACCTGTTGTTATTCGCTCGATTCTTCGTCGTCGGGTAGATGCTTGCCGATAGTGGTCATCGACTGCCAGTGATTGAGAGCGAAGATCGAGATATCGGCCGCTTGCAGGATGGCGGTGCAGCCGACCAGTGCATCGGTCGCGGTGACGCCACTGCCGCTCGGGAAGCAGCGCATGAGATCGCCGCTCTCGATCTTCGCAGCGTAAAGGCGGAGCACGCTGGCGAAGAGCTGGCCCAGTGAATCGTCAGGCACGTCGGCGAGCCGATCCTCTTTCAGCGCTTCGGCCATAAGGTTATCGACCTGGTTAACGAGGTCGGCGACCTTGCGCTGGCGATCATCGGAATTCGGCATGGGTAACCCTTTTCTCGGCCCTTGGCGCAGAGCGCCCAATCAATGACCCGGCGCGAAGCACCCGATCAATGATCTGCCACGGTGCGCCTTATAGATGATCTAGAGCAACCAGGCGGGCACTCCAAGCCCGGCCGGCCGGGGTTTTCGGGCCGTGATCGGGGCTTCCCGCCGCCGCCGCACTGGTCTAGGCTTTGTGGTAGTCTGGACCAGCCGCGGTACAGCGGCGGAATTTGACCGGCAGGAGACCCTTGATGCGCATCATCGACTCCCATTTCCATTGGCGGCCGCGTTCGGTGCTCGATTACCTCTGCCGGCGCAAGGACTATCCGCGCGCGCAGCCCAACACGAAGGGCGGCTACACCTATTGGCGGCACGAGGGCAAGCGCATCTCCAATGTCGGCGGCGAGTGGTTCGATCTCGAGGCCCAGCTCGCGCATCTCGATACGCTCGATCCCGGCATGGGCGTGATCTGCTCGGTCGGACCGTTCACCGTCTCCTTCACCGATTTCGAGGGCGAGGAAGCCCGCGACATCTGCATGATGTGGAACGAGGAGATGGCCGCGCGTCAGCGCCAATATGCCGGCCGCTTCTGGGGCACCGGCGTCGTGCCGCTCAACGACACGCGCATCGCCATCGAGGTGATGGAGCATGCGATCAACACGCTCGGCCTCGTCGGCATCAATTTGCCCGGCAGCGTCGGCGCCGATCCGCATATCGATGCGGCGCGGCTGGAGCCGTTCTACGACCGTGTCGAAGCGCTCGATGTGCCGCTGTTCCTCCACCCGACCGACGGCATCTATGAGGACATCCTCGACGGTTATAACGGCGCGATGTACCTCAGCCTTGGCCGTGTCGTCGATGTGAGCGTCGCGGCTTACCGCCTCGTGCTCTCGGGCATGATGGAGCGGCATCCGAATCTGAAGATCTTCATGTCGCATACCGGCGGCGCGCTGCCCTACCAGGCCGGCCGCATGGACAAGAATTCCGGCGCCGCCAAGCTGCCGCGGATGCCGAGCGAATATCTCCGCCGCATGTATACGGATACGGTGTCGCCGCATACCGCCGGCATCAAATTCGCGATCGATTTCTACGGCGTCGATCATGTGATGTATGGCAGCGACTATCCGTGCTGGAATCCGACCGCGGCGCTGAAATATTTCGGTGAGACCGGCATGTCGCAGGCGGATCAGGAGAAGATCTTCCAGGGCAATGCCCGCCGCATCCTGAAGCTGCGCGATCCGGCTCCGGCCGCGGTCAAGCAAGCGATCCGCGAAGCGGTTCCGGCGAAGTAAGCCGCAACGAACCAGCCCGGTTCTGTGCCGATGTTCATCGGCGCGGAACCGGGCTTTGCATTTCCGGTTGAATCGGTGGCGTACTCCTCCGTGTGGGAGATGGTGCGCCGTTGCCCTGCGAGGCACCGATCGATGTCGGCCGACAGCAAATTATTGCACGAGGCAAAAGTCGCGCTAACGACGCGCCTCATTCCCCAGGCAAGGCGCTGGCAAGAGATCGTGCGCCGCGATTGGTGGAGCATCCTGCTGGCGACTGGCGACCGCATTAGCCGCGACAATGTCTCGATTCTTGCCGCCGGCGTCGCCTTTTACATCTTCGTTGCTATCCCCTCGAGCCTCACGGCGATCGTCTCGGTCTATGGGCTGATGTTCAATCCGCTGCAGGTCGAGAGCCAGATCAACTCGATGATCGGCGTGCTGCCCGGCGACGTCATCGAGATCCTGACCAATCTGCTGAAGCTCCTCGCCGCCAATCCGCAATCGACGCTCGGATTGCGCCTGATCCTCGGTCTCCTCGTCGCGATCTGGAGCGCTCAATCGGCCGCGTCGTCGATGATCTCGGCCCTGGACGCGGCCTACGAGCAACGGGAGACGCGCAGCTATCTGCGCTTCCAACTCGCGGCGCTTATCCTCTCCCTCTGCTCGATCGTCTTCGCGTTGCTCTCCCTGATTCTCTTCGCGGTCTTGCCGCTCGCGATCGATTGGCTGTTCCCGGTCTCTCACATGACACGAACG
>DATMZZ010000118.1:0-4578 GCA_035573175.1 Allostellaceae bacterium | reverse complement strand
GGGCCGAACGCATCGCCGACGCTGAACATCGGCTTGAGCGTGGGATCCGCCTCGGCCGGCAGATTGAAAGGCGGGACCAGCACGGCGACATCGACCTTGCCGGCCTTGAGCGCGGCGAGCTGTACCGGGAAGGCGACTTCGACGACCGAGAAATCCCGCGGCGGGACAAAGCCATGGCGCGCCATCACCATACGCGCGGCGGCATCGACGTTCGCGCCGAGCGCGTTGACCGCGAAGACTTTGCCTTTGAGGTCGTCGAAGGTCTTTATCTTCTCCTTATCGACCCAGTAATGGGTCTGGTTGTAGCCCGGCACTTCCGTCGAGATCTGCTCGGCAATGGCGCGGAGATCGAGCTTCGCGTTGGTCACGCCATCGACCAGGCTTTGCGGGCTGAGCGTGCTGATATCCGTCTCGCCGAGAGCAAGGGCCTGCAACGTCGCGCCGCCACCGCGCAGCTTGACCGGCTCGACGACATAGGATTTGCCGTAATGGCGGTAGACGTCCGGCGCGTATTTCGGCACCGACGGGATCAGCGCCGCGAATTGTCCGGGAAGCACCGACCAATCGGCGCGTATCTTGAGCGGATCGGCGACGGACCGGGCGCTGGTGCCGGCAAGCGCGATGCCGATGACGGCCGCGAACAACGTCAATCTTCTCACGGACCCCTCCCCTCGTATTTACGGATTTTCGCGATGCTCTCACGGCGCCTAATGGAAGGCAACCTGTTATTTGATGACAGGCTACCTGATATATGGTGGAATTCGGCGGTGTAACCGGGAGGCGACGGCCGAATGGCGGCGCAAAAGCCACGAACCATCTTTCTGCTGCGGCTGCTCCAGCTCAACATCTACAATCTGATGGTCGAGCGCTTGCGCCCCGCCGGGCTGACGCCGCTTCAATACATGGTGCTGAGCATCCTCAGCCACCGCGAGACCTGGTCGACGGCCGAGCTGGCGCGCCGTTTCCACATCGCGCCGCAATCGATGACCGAGGTGATCTCCTCGCTGCAAAAGAAGAAGCTGATCGCGCGCAGAAAATCGCTGGCGCATGGCCGCATTATCAATATCCGCCTCACCGCCGCCGGCATCCGCCAGCTCGACCGCTGCAATCTCGCCGTCGACCGGCTCGAGCGTGCCGTTTTCGCCGATTTCGACACCCGTGAGCTGGTGCAGTTCCGCGATTTTCTCGATACCGCGTTGCTGAAATTTTCCCCCGGCGCGAAAAATGGACGTGGCGAGAAACGCAGCGCGGGTACAACCAGCGCGGCAATGGAGCCCGACAGCGCGCGAGCGCGGCTCGCGACCTAGAGCCGCTCTCCCCATCTCGGACGGAACCAGGGCACGGCTTGGCGCGTCTTTAAGGAAATGGCGCGTCCTCGGCGCGGCTTAGCCGTGGGCTGCGCGTCATGGCCCTGGGACAAAAAGCGGTAAGAACAATGCCGGTCGACAGCGCCCCTTCGGCAGAAGTCGAAAGCGTTTCGCCTTTCTACATCTCCTCGACCATCGCCATGCGGCATGCGCGCCGCGTGCTGAAAGATGGTGACAGTCTCGCGATCCTCGACGAATTCGGGAACATTGAAGCGGCCACCGCCGCCGAGGGCTTCTTCTTCGAGGACACGCGCTATCTCTCGCGCCTCATTCTGACGATCAACGGTCAGGCGCCGCTGCTACTCTCCTCGACCGTCACCGAGGACAATGCGACGCTCGAAGTCGATCTCGCCAATCCCGATCTGCTCGAGCACGGCCGCCTGATGCTGCCGCGCGACACGGTGCATCTCTTGCGCAGCGCCGTGGTCGGCGAGCGCAGCTTCTTCGAGACCGTCGCGCTGCGCAATTTCGGCCATGCCGCCGCCACGCTGAGCATCGAGCTCGGCTTCGATGCGGATTTCGCCGATATGTTCGAAGTGCGCGGCACGGCGCGGCAGCGGCGCGGCACGCGCCTGCCGGACGAGCTGCGCCTCGACGGCATCGCGCTCGCTTATCGCGGGTTCGACGATGTCATGCGGCGCGTGAGTGTCACCTTCGATCCGCAGCCGCAGGCGATCGACGGGCATCAAGCACGCTGGCAGATCGAGCTCCCGCCGGGCGCACGTACCGCGTTGCATTTCACTTTTCGGGCCGAGGATGGCCGCGCCGAAGACGGACGCGCTGTCGCCGCGCTGTCGCGCACCGAGGCGATCGCCCATGCCGAGAGGCGGCTCGAAGACCGCAAGCAGCGCACCGCCGACATCTACACCTCGAACGCATCTTTCAACACCTGGCTCAGCCATTCGCGCGCCAATCTCGATTTGCTGATCACCGAAACGCCGCATGGGCTCTATCCCTATGCCGGTGTGCCGTGGTTCTCGACCGCTTTCGGTCGCGACGGGCTGATCACGGCGCTCGAATGTCTCTGGCTCGATCCCGCTCTCGCCGCGGGCACGTTGCGCTTCCTTGCCGCCAGCCAGGCGAAGGCGCTCGATCCAGCCGCCGATGCCGAGCCGGGCAAAATCCTGCATGAGACGCGCAAGGGCGAGATGGCGGCGCTCAAAGAGGTACCCTTCGGCCGCTATTACGGCAGCGCCGATGCGACGCCGCTCTTCATCGTGCTCGCCGCCGCTTATTACGCGCGCACCGGCGATCGCGCGCTGATCGAGACGCTGTGGCCGCATATCGAAGCGGCGCTGGGCTGGATGGACGAATATGGCGATCGCGACCGCGACGGCTTTCTCGAATATGGCCGCGTTTCGCAGGACGGTCTCGTCAATCAGGGCTGGAAGGACAGCAGCGATTCCATCTTCCACGCCGATGGCAGGCTTGCCCATGGCCCGATCGCGCTCATCGAGGTGCAGGCCTACGCCTATGCCGCTTACAAAGGTGCGGCGATGCTCGCAGGCAAGCTCGACCGGCCCAAGCAAGCCACCGCCCTCACCGCGAAGGCCGATGTGCTGGCGAGGCAGGTCGAGCGCGCTTTCTGGCTCGAGGAGATGAACACCTACGCGCTCGCGCTCGACGGCAAGAAGGAGCCGTGCCGCGTGCGCGCCTCCAATGCCGGGCATGTGCTTTTCGCCGGCCTGACATCGCAAGCGCGTGCCGAGCGCGTTGCACAAACATTGATGATGCGGGAATCCTTTTCGAATTGGGGCATTCGCACCATCGCTTTCGGCGAAGCGCGCTACAACCCGATGTCCTATCACAACGGATCGATCTGGCCGCATGACAACGGCATCATCGCCATGGGCTTTGGCCGCTATGGGCTGAAGCAGCCGCTGCTTAGAGTCCTGAGCGGCTTGTTCGATGCGATGCTGTTCAACGAGGTGAGAGGCGTGCCCGAGCTCTTCTGCGGCTTCGCGCGTCGCAAAGGTATGGGGCCGACCTCTTATCCCGTCGCCTGCATGCCGCAAGCCTGGTCGTCGGCCGCGATCTTCGCGATGATCGGCGCGGCGCTCGGGATCACTTTCGATGTCGAGGCCCAGCGCGTGCTGCTTATACGCCCGACGCTGCCGGATTGGATGGACGAGCTGCGCCTGACCAATCTGCGCTTACGGGATTCCGCCGCCGATATCGTGTTGAGGCGCAGTAACTCCGCCGCCGCACTTTATGTTACGCGACGCGACGGACCGATCGAGATCGTGCTGGTCGCATGAGACGCGCATGGCCAGCCGCGATCTTTCTGCTCGCCTGCCTGGCGACGCAGGCTTCCGCGCAAAATGCATCGACACCGGCAGCACCGCCGACAGTTCCGCCCGGCGCGCCGTCCGACACGCCGACGCCGCCACCGCCCGCCGCGACGCCATCGGCAAAACCGCCGCCCGCCAGTCTCGAAACGCTCGCCGCCGCGGATGCGCGCATCATTTTGGGAAAGAAAGTGAGCGGCGCCGCCGGCGAAGATATGGGGCTCGTCGTCGATGTGCTCTTCGACGCGAATAAGGAGCCTCGCGCCGTGGTCATCGATTTCGGCGGCTTCCTCGGCGTCGGCACACGCAAGATCGCGGTCGCTTGGCGCCTGCTGCAATTCTATGCGCCGGATTCCAAGACGCCGCTGAAACTCGATCTCAGCCGCGCCGATGTGCAATCGGCGCCGGAATACAAGTCCGGCGACAAAACGATCAGCGTCATCGTCGGGCCCGGCCTCGTCGCGCCGGCAGCAACGACGCCGGCGCCGACATCGTCCGCGACCACGCCACCCGCCGCAACCGCGCCCGCACCAACGTCGCCGGCTTCGCCCACGCCGGCACCGGCCGCACAATAGCAGGCAGCCCCCGTTTGACGGTGCGTCAATCCTGCACATCGTCGCCGAGCGATCAGAGCGACATCGCCGCCGCCAGTCGCGGTCTCGACCATCTCAATCTCTTCGTCGCCAATATCCAGACCGGCTTCGGCCCGTTCATCGCGATCTATCTCGCGAGCCAGGGCTGGAGCCAGACCGCGATCGGTCTCGCACTCAGCCTCGGCACCGCTTCTGCGATGGCAAGCCAGCTTCCGGCCGGCGCCCTGGTCGATGCGATGCACAGCAAGGTCAACGCCGCGCGCATCGGGATTCTCTCTTTTACGATCTGCGCCTTGAAGTTCGCGATCTATCCGGTGCAGCTCTTCGTCT
>DATMZZ010000117.1:0-4600 GCA_035573175.1 Allostellaceae bacterium | reverse complement strand
CTTTCTTCCACAAGGCCCAGGCGCGCTCGTTCGTGCTCTCAACGCCTTCCATGCAATATTCGACTTCGTTTTCGTTGAGGTAATTGACCTCGTCGCCGAGACGCTGCGCGTCCATCTGCAGCTTCGCGTTGAGCGCGGCGTAGATCGCGCGATAGACGCAGAGGTGAAGCGACGTCGCGACGATGGTGGCGCCATGGCCGCGCATCAGCACCATCGGCTTGTCGGAGAGCACCGAGGCCAGCGAGCGTCCGAGATAGGCCGAGCGGATCAGCATCTGGCCGTCGTTCTGAAAATTGCGGATCTCGAAGGTCGGCACGCCCATGCCGACATAGGCGCTCATGTGATACATCGGCCGCAGCGGCGCGCCGGTTGAGCCGAAGGGAATGAGCGGCGGCGCATGCGAGTGGATGATAGCGTTGACGTCCGGCCGGGCCCTGTAGATCTCGCCGTGGAGGAAGCGCTCGCTGTAGTGCTTCTCGCCGCGATCCGGTACCGGCTCGCTGTCGAGGCTGAATTCGCGGATATCGCCTGGCGTCACGATGCCGGGCGCGACATAGCGCGACATGATGAAGCGCTCGGGATCCTTATCGTGCCGCGCGCTGACATGGCCGAAGCCGTCGAGGATCTCGTGATCGAACAAGATCAGATTGGCGAGCGCGACATCGGCGACGAGATCTTTCGAGGCGGTGATGAGGCGGGAGGATTTGGCTTTGGGGGAGGCTTTTTTCTTGGCTGGCATGATGGCGCGAGATTAGGGGCTTGCCGCGCCCCTGCCAATTGAGAAAAACTGATGCGCAGGGGGACGCGCGATGGGGACAATCCGCAAATTCTTGAAACGATCCGTGGCGACGGTGCTATTGGTCGCCTTCGGCGCCGCAAACGCCAGCGCCGATACGACCGACGATCGGATTGCTGCGCTGCAAGCGAAATTCCGCTGCCCGATCTTCAAATATCTTGAAGCGATCCACAACTATCCGACGCCCGAGCGGACTGACAACCGCTTTCTCATCATTACGATCGCCCATCGTGTAGACGAGAGGTATTACGCGCAATGCGCCTATGACAGTATGGATGCGCGAATGCTCTGTGAACTTGATTCGCCATTCTTCAATCCATCGATGAAAAAATATTTCCGCGGCGATAAGCTCAAGCTGGTGAAGTCCCTTGGCTATCGTCTGCATCGCAAGAACAACTACTACCAATGGCACGACGCGCAAACCGTCGAAGCGCGTTACGAGATCGCTGGACTGCTAGTCGAAACCGTTGCACGAGTCTTCGATATGCGCGCCAACGAGGAACTCATGTACGAAGCGCCCTTGCTTTTGCCAGGATCCCAGCGTATCGCGCCGTTGCGGGAAACTTGCGAGCCGCAGATCAGCCTGCGCTAACCGATCATCCCTACCACCGCGCCGCTCATACAGGTGGCGAGCGTGCCGGAGAGGATCGAGCGCAAGCCGAGGCCGACGATGTCTTGCTTGCGGCCAGGTGCCATCGCCGTCATGCCGCCGATCATGATGCCCGCGCTGCCGAAATTGGCGAAGCCGCACATCGCGTAGGTCAGGATCAGTCGCGTCTGCGGGCTCAACCCATCGTTGGAGAGCTTCGCCATATCGACATAGGCAATGAATTCGTTGAGTACGGTCTTGGTCGCCATCAGGTTGGAGGCTGTGGCGATATCACTCGATGGCACGCCGATTAGCCACATCACCGGCCGGAACACATAGGCAAAGAGCCGCTGCAGCGTGACGGGATCGCCGCCGATCGCCGGGATCCAGGACAGCGCCATGTTGACGAGGCTGACGCAGGCGATGGCGACGATCAGCATGGCAATGATATTGGCGAGGAAGACGATGCCGTCGGCCGTGCCTTTGGCCAGCGCATCGACGGCCGAGAGCATCGGCTCGCCCATCGAGAGCTGCGCCTTAGCATCGGCGTTGCTCTCGAACGGCACCATCAACGCGGCAACCGCGATTCCGGCTGGTGTTGAGATCACCGAGGCGATGAGGATGTGGCCGAGCGCATCCGGGATCACCGGGCCGAGGATCGAGGCGTAGAGCACCATGACCGTGCCGGCGATGCCCGCCATGCCGCAGGTCATCAGCGCGAAAATCTCGCCGCGCTCCATGCGTTGCAGATACGGCCGGACCAGCAGCGGCGCCTCGATATTGCCGACGAAGATATGCACGGCGGCGCCGAGACCGAGCGCGCCGCCGATGCCCATGGCGCGGCGCAGCACCCAGGCGAAGGCTTTGACGATGACTTGGAGGATGCCCCAATAGAACAACAGCGACGCGAGCGCGCTGATCGTCAATACCAGCGGCAACGTGCGGAACGCGAAGATATAGCCAAGCCCGGGCTGCTTCTCGTCGAAAGGCAACGGGCCGCCGCCGAGATAGCCGAAGACGAAGCTGGTGCCGGCATCGGTCGCGCGCTGCAACGCATCGACGCCTTGGTTGAGCACCAGGAACATCGATGCCGCCGGCGGAAATTTCACGAAGATGATCGCGAGGATGAATTGCAGCGCGATGCCCGTGATGACGACACGGATCGGAATGCGCCAACGGTTCTCGCTGATGAGCCACGCCACCAGCAGCAGCACTGCAATTCCTAGAAGCCCCCGCACTTTCCCCTGCCCCCGCAGCGTCCTAAGCGCCGCGTATTGTATCGATGATCTTCAGCGGATCCGGCGGCGCCATTGTCGCGCGCCACGCAACATGCCCGTCGGGTCGCACCAGCACGAGCGGTTCCTCGTAAATCTGCGCGATCGCGGGATCGTCGATATTCACCACCTCGAGCGGCACGCCGCGCTGCTTCGCGGCGGCGGCGAGGCCCGATGAATCGGGCGCATCGGCGCCGCAGCGCATGAGCACGAAGCCGCGCCCAAAGAGATCGATCGTAGAGCGGCCTTCACTCAACCACGCATGCGGCGCGCGCGAGCCCGGCCGGCTGGTCTGGTGATATTCCATCACGCTGTCGCGTGGCGGCGGCGTGCCATCGGGGATCACGACCGGCGATTCGTAGCGATAGCCGAGCGCGATACCGTCGGAAATGAAGGTCTTGGCGCGGTTGGTGATGATGTCCTCGCAGATCTGACGCCGCGCCGCCGCACCTTCCGGCGTCGGCAAGTCGATGAGCTTGATCAGCGCCGGATCGGTCGTGCGCATGACATTATCGGTCGCTTCGCCGACATTGCGCTGCGCCACGGGCCGCCGCTCAGCCTCGTAGCTTCCGAGCAGCCCCGGCGCACCCCAACCGGCGACCGAAGCCGCCAGCTTCCAGCCGAGATCGACCGCATCGCCCATACCGGTATTCATGCCGAAGCCGCCGGACGGCGCGTGTTGATGCACGGAATCGCCGGCAAGGAAGATCGGCGGCGCCTGGAAGCGGTCGGCGACGAGATCGCGGCAGGTCCAGCGCCGCGCCGAGATGATCTCGTACGGGATATCTGTGCCGATGCAGCGCGCGATCACGCTGCGAACGAGTTCGTCGCTCGGCTCGTCGCGATATTCTTCGCCATGCACGCCGATACGCCAGAGCTCGTCGCCGTCGATTTCGATCAGGCTGCCGTAATCGCCGGTCTTGTCGATGAAGAAATAGAAAGCCGCCTTGCCCTTGTCGTGCCGATTCCAGAGCTCCTTCACCTTCAGGAAGATGTTGAGGTGGTAGGAGAGCACCGGCCGCCCCTCTTGGCGAATACCGAGAGTCTTGCCGATGCCCGAATGGCCGCGGGAGCAGTCGATGAGATAGCGCGCGGCGATGCGCTCGCGCCGGCCGCTCATCAGATCGGTGACATAGGCGATGACGCCGTCGCCCTCGCGCTCGAAGCTCTCGAAGAGGCAGTTGTAGCGCAGCGTCACGCTGTCGTAGCTGCTCGCGAGACGGCGTAGGATCGGATCGAACCAGATCTGGTTGCAGCGCTGCGAGCGCTCGGGCGTCGTCGGCAGCGGCTTGTGTCCGCCATGCGTCGGCCGCTCGATGCGCGCGATCTCATAGCCGTTGAGGCTGGTCGCGTAGATGATCGTCGGCGGGAAATCGGGCGGCGCGCCGGACTCACGTACCTCTTTGGCGATGCCCCAGCGGCGGCAGAATTCCATGGTCCGCGAATTCACCGTGTTGGCGCGCGGGTGATAGATCGTGCCGTCGGTTTGCTCGATCAGGAGGCATCGTGTCCCGCGCATGCCGAGATCCGCGGCAAGGCCGAGCCCGACGGGACCGCCGCCGATGATGAGAACCGGTGTATCGTCAGACGCAGACATAGACCGCCTCGATCAACCGCATGATGCGCGGCCCGATATTGCTCACCCCATGCATCTTGTTCATTACATAGCCGAGGGCGAGACCGCGATCGGGATCGCAGAACCCCATCGCCCCGCCCATGCCGGATTGGCCAAAAGAATTCCTACCTGGCCCAATTGGGAATTGCGGCGAGTTGAGCAGGAAGCCGAGCGCCTGCCGGTTGTTTCGGCCGATGACAACCTCCTTGCCCCAATATTGCTCGGCGCGCGCGGTGGCGACGGCCTTGGCGCTGAGCACCTGCCGCCCGTCGAAGCGGCCTTCATTGGCCAAAATTGAATAAAACCGTGCGACCGCGCGCGCATTG
>DATMZZ010000116.1:0-23774 GCA_035573175.1 Allostellaceae bacterium | reverse complement strand
AGCTTGGTCACGCCCCAATTCTTCAGCATGCGGGCGTGCAGGAAGTACTGATTGATCGCGGTGAGTTCGTTACGGAGGATCGTATTGAGGTGCTGGATGACCGTCGCGTCGCCGCGCATCTGCTTTCTCCGTTATATTTATGCCCGCGAACCGATTGGCCGCGGCCGGAGTGCAGGGTCGCGCGGCTCAACTCTGAGCGTGAATAGGCTCGCCGCCGACGTCGCGCAAGATACCCTCGACCAAGGGCATGCACTTGCCGCAGCGCGGCTGTGTACCGCAGGCCCGGTAAACACCCAGGGTCGAGCCGTCGTTGCAGGTCGCGGCCGCCTGGCGGACCTGGCGTTCGGTCAAAGCATTGCAGAGGCAGATATACATCGAGGCTTCCTGGGTATTCCTGCGAACGACTCGCAAGAACATATACACGGGCTTGCGCAAATGCGAATCATTTTCAGCGTTAAAAATGTCGCGGGCAGCCGAAAAGCAAATTTCTATATTTCATAGATGATCGCCGGTCCAAGTCGGCGCCCGCTTTCGAACGGCTTAGTCCCCGGCCCTATTCCCTCCGGCATCGCCCTGCGTGCGACAGCCGCCGATGAAGAGCGCGACGCATTTCACCGCCCAATCATCGCGCTCGGCTTCGGTCAGCGGGGCGCCGAAACCCATCGCGCGACGGAGCGGGATCGATATGACCATTTCCTGAAACTGGGTTGCCGCAAAGCGGCAATCGTCGAGCGCAATACGGCCGGCGCGGCGTTCTTCTTCGAGCAGCGCAGCGATCCGCTCGATCGCGCGTGTCGCGCCTTGCTCGATCGCGATGTTGACGAGCTCAGGAAAGCGCTCGGCCTCGGCAAGCAACAAGCGCCGCAGCGCCAGCGCTTGCGGCGATAGCGCGAGGGTGAGCATGCGCTTTGCCAAGCGCTCGAGCACAGAATCGAGCGGACCGGGCGTCTCGAAGGCCGCTTCGACTTCGGGCAACCAATGCTGCAACAAGCGCCGGACAACGGCGGTATAGAGCTCCGCCTTGTCGCGAAAGCGGTGATAGAAGGTCCGCTTCGAGATGCGGGCGCGGCTGGCCACGGCTTCGATGCTCGTCGCACCGAAGCCGCGGCTCAGGAAGAGAGCGGTCGCGACATCGAGGATCTTGTCGCCGAGCGCGGCAGCCTCGAGCCGCGTCGGACGGCCGCCCCTTCGGATCGCGTTGGGCCGGACCGCATTGCCTTCGCTTAGCGCCAATGGTCGTGGTCCCAGTGATGGTAGTGATGATAGCCGCCGCCGTAATAGCCGCCACCGTAATAACCACCAGCCGGGTAAACGGCGCAGCCGCCAAGGGCGCCTGCCAGAGCAAGGACAGCGATGAGGGCCGCCAGGCGGCGCGGCTTCGACTTGGTATTCGTATCGCGGGTCATGACGACCTCCTGATGTCTGCGTCGGCCCAACCGGGACCGGCTTCCTCAAGGACATAGGTCGCCGAGAAACAAAACGCGCCGGTACCGTACTATTAAATATTTGTCACGGAAAAGGTAGCCTTCGGCAACCGTTTCTCAGGGGAAGACCTGAGGCGCGAGCCGCGAGTTTGGCCTTTCGGGGACGTATTTCCGCCATTTCCCGTCCCTAGCTTTTGGCCCTTCTCGTTTCGCCCGCTCCTTTTTTCCACCGAACCCAGCAAGGGAAGGAAACATGACCGCCTCTCGCACCATCCTCGCTCTGGCCGCTGCCGCGGCAATCGGCTCTGGTCTCGCCTGGACCCCGCTCGCGCAGGCGCAATCCGGCACCACGGCACCGAGCGCCGCGCCGATGACATCAGCACCGAGCGCGGCTGCGCCGAGCTCGCATGCTTCGACGACACCGAGCGCCAGCTCGCAGACCGTCAAGCCGCGCAGCGACGCGCAGGTCGAGGCGCGCATCACGCAGCTTCATAAGGAGCTGAAGATCACCAAAAATCAGGAAAGCGATTGGAACGCGCTGGCGCAGGACATGCGCGACAATGCGCGCACGATGTCGAGCGAGCTCAAATCGCGCAACGGCACCAAGCCGATGAATGCGGTCGACAATCTCAAGAGCTACGCGAAGATCGCCGATACGCATGCCGACGGCCTGAAGAAGATCGTGCCGGATTTCGAGAAGCTTTATGCCTCAATGTCGCCGGCACAGAAGAAGACCGCGGACACGATCTTCAATCAACGCGTCAATCAACGCGTGCGGTCGACCGCGACGCCGTCGTCATCCGCCAATCACAGCTGATCGCATTCGCTTTGGGTAAAGGAGAATCGACATGAAACGCACGATCCTCTCAGCGCTGCTGGTCGGGGCGGCTGTGTTCAGCCTGTCCGCGACGGCGTTTGCCGAACCGTGGCATCACCATCATCATCACCGCTACTACCATCCGTATCCGCGCGGCTATGTCTACGCGCCGCCGCGGGCGGTTTATGCGCCGCCGCCGGTGGTTTATGCGCCGCCCCCGCCCCCGCCGGTCTATGCGGGGCCGTCGTTCAGCCTCACCGTCCCGCTGCGCTAAACGACGCGCATAGCGCGAATAAGAAACCGGCCCCTTTCGGGGCCGGTTTTGACTCTAGATTGCGGCCGCGCTCGCAGCCGCCACCCCAACCCTGCTCGCGCGGCCGGATTTCAGGGCGACGTGTGTTCGATGAATTTCTGCGGCGCCGGCTCGCCCCATTGTGATTGGAGCGCTTCATGCGCCGGCATCGAGTTGGAGCCGTTACGGACGTTGAGCACGTCGCTATCGGCCCAATGCTCATGCACGCGGCCCCACGGATCGGCCCAGTAATCGAAGACCTGGCTGCCCAGCAGATGGCGGCCGATGCCCCACATATGCTCGTATTTGCCGATCTTCGCGAGGTATTCATGGCCCTTCATCACGTCGTCGAAATCATGGACCTCGAAGGAGACGTGGTTGAGGCCTTTCTTCGGCGACAGGATCGCGAAGAAGACGTGATGATCGACATATTCGTCGCCGCAATCGCAGCGATTGAACGAGCCGATGAGATGATCGGGCGTGCCCGCCCAGACATCGTCGGAGCAGATGAAGCCCAGCGTATCGCGGAACCATTTCAGCGTGCCGGGCAGGTCGGGCGTCGTCAGCACGCCGTGGCCGATGCGCTTCACCTGTGACGGTCCGGCGCTGATGCGATAGAGATCGCCGGCGCGGCGGTATTTCTCCGTGCCCCAATTGACCACCGGTGCTTTCACCGGCAGCGGATCGACCTTCTCGAGGCCCCAGACCACTTCGATCTGGTAGCCATTGGGCTCGCGCAGGCGGACGCGCTTGCCGCCGCCGGGCTCGTCGATCGCCTCGACCGGCGAGGCGCCGGGGACTTTCGAAAGCCTGTCGAGATCTTCCTCGCTCGCCGCATGATAGGCGAGGCCGATGAAGCCGGGCTCGCCGAGCTCGGTCACATGCAGATGATGCACCGGGTCGGTGCCGCGCATGAACAGCTTGTCCTTGGTGCGGGCAGCCCGGACCATGCCGAAATTGAGGAGAAATTCCTCCTGCTTATCGAGATCGGGCGAACGCAGCCGGCCCCAGGCAATGTCCTTTACTTTGACGATAGGCATTGGGGTTCCTCCACTTGATGCTTGGGCGTGAGAATACACCCGGGTCGCAGAACGGGCCAGCGAGTCAACCGCGAAGCGAATCGCGCCAGCGGCGCAACGCGGCTTTGAGGTCGTCGGCCAGGCGCCGGCGTTCCTCGGCGCCGAGGAAGGCGCCAAGCCCGACAGTCTTGCCGTGCGAGGAGAGGAGCAGCCGGCCGCGGCCCTGCCGATTCTCGTCGATGGTGACGCGCAGCCAAGTGGGCTCGAGACGCCAGTGTTGGCGCTCGCCATGCACGCTGACGCGTTCGACATCGAGCGCCTGCTGTGTCAGGCGCAGGCTCTCGCGCTGGCGGGCGCTGCGATAGCTCAGGCGAAAGGCGAGGTAGAGCAGGGCGATATCGATGCCGAAGAAGCCGGTCACCGGCCAGGCGCCGGCAAGCACGAAACCGATGCCGCTGCAGAAGCCGAAAGCGGCGAGCCCGAGCATGATCCAGGTAAGGCTGCGCGGCGGCAGGCTGCGATAGGGCGCCACCGTGGTGGCGAAGATCACCTTGTCGGACGGTGTGTCGGACATGGAGCCAACTTAAGCCGGCGCGGCGTCGGGAGCAAAGTCACCCAAAAGAGTAGGGGTCAAGCAAAAGAAGAGGGACGACCCTCGCGGACCGTCCCTCTCCCATCTTCTAGGCGATTGCTTTAGCGATAGTAATAGCCGCGATCATGGTCATAGTTGCGGACGCAATGGCCCGGGACCCAATGACCGTAGCGATTCCGGAAGCCGTGGATGAAGTGATGATGCGGGCCGCAGCGCGCATCCACCTGCACGATATCGGCCGAGCCGCCGTTATCGAGCCGAGCCGGTGCCGGCGCCGCGAAAGAGAGGCTGGCGAACGCGCCGACGATCATGCCGGCCAAGGCTGTGCCGAGGAGTATTTTTTTCATCGCTTCCCTCCGAAGCTGTCGTGATCCCCGGAAGGTAGGCGGCGCCCCGTGCGGTTTCGGGGCGGAACGAGGGCAAAGCGAGGATCAATTGCGCTCGATTCAGGCCCTGGATTCAGGCGGGCGTGCCGGTAGGATGAAATGCATGAAACCGGCCCAGATTGAGACGTTTTTTCGCCTTCTTACACAAGACCGGGAAATCCCCCGCACCGAGCTCGAATACATCAACCCCTATACGCTGCTCGTCGCGGTGGTGCTCTCGGCGCAAGCGACCGATGTGTCGGTGAACAAGGCGACCGAACCGCTGTTCAAGATTGTCGACTCGCCGCAACAGATGGTCGCCCTCGGCGAGACGCGGCTCAAAGGCTTCATCAAGACGATCGGCCTCTTCAACACCAAGGCGAAGAACGTCATCGCGCTGAGCGAGACGCTGGTCGAGAAATACGGCGGCGCGGTGCCGAAGACTCGCGAAGAGCTCGAAGCGCTGCCCGGCGTCGGCCGCAAGACCGCGAATGTCGTGCTGAATGTTGCGTTCGGCGAGCCGACCATCGCGGTCGACACGCATATCTTCCGCGTCGGCAATCGCACCGGCCTCGCCCCCGGCAAGACGCCGCGCGAGGTCGAGGACAAGCTCGTGAAGGTCGTGCCGAAAAAATACATGCTGCACGCGCATCACTGGCTGATCCTGCACGGCCGCTATATCTGCGTCGCGCGCAAGCCAAAATGTCCGGAATGTCCGGTGCGCCAGGTCTGCGAATACAAGGCGAAGTCGACGCTCGAGGATTTCGCCCTTGGCCAAACAAAATTGGCCAAGCCCAAGCCGGCCGCGAAGCCAAAACGTGCGGTGAAAGCGAAGCGCGCGGCCAAGCCCAAGCGCGCCGCCCCCCGCGCCGCTTAAATCCCGAGCACGTCCTTCATCGAATAGAGGCCCGGCTTTTGGCCGGCGAGCCATTGCGCTGCCGCGACCGCGCCGCGTGCGAAGACGCGCCGGCTGGTGGCGCGATGCGCGAGCTCGATCATCTCGCCATCGGCGGCGAAGATCACGCGATGCTCGCCGGCATTGTCGCCGCCGCGCAAGGTCGCGAAGCCGATATCGCCGCGCTTCCTCGCGCCGGTGACGCCGTCGCGCGTGCGCTGGCTCTTGGCCGAAAGATCGATCTTGCGCCCCTCGGCCGCGGCCTTGCCGAGCGCCAGCGCCGTGCCCGAGGGCGCATCGACCTTGTGGCGATGATGCATTTCGACAATCTCGATGTCGTAATCGTCGCCGAGCCGCTGCGCGGTCTGCTCGACAAGAGCGAGCAACCAGTTCACGCCGAGGCTCATATTCGGCGCCCAGAGCAGCGGCGCGCTCTTCGCCGCGGCGACGAGCGCCTGGTGGCCCTTGTCGTCGATTCCGGTGGTGCCGATCACCAGCGGCTTCTTCGCCTGCGCGGCGAGCCCAACATGGGCGAGCGTCGCTTCGGGGATCGTGAATTCGATCACGACATCGGAGGCGGCGAGAAGGGCGGCGACATCGCTCCCGGCGGTAAGGCCGACCGCGCCGATGCCGGCGAGCTCACCGATGTCCTTGCCGAGATCGCGGCTCGACGGCGCATCGACGCCGCCCGACAGCTTGCAGCCCGGCGTCGCCGCGACTTCGGCGACCAGCATCCGCCCCATGCGCCCGGCGCAACCCGATATTCCGATGCGAAGCTCGGCCATGATCAATGGTCCTAACGAGAAAACAGCTCAGTGCGCGTAAATATACCGCAAGGTCGTGCGGCCGACACCGTTTAGCGCGGCCTCCGAGCATTTATCGGGCGTGTCCTGCGTGGTGTTGAACCAGGGATCGTATTCGAAGCCGATCACCAGGAAGGCCGGAATATGTGCGTCGTTGAGCGCGATCTGGTCGTCGAAGATCGGCTGCGGCGTCGGCTGGCTGTTGAAAAAAGCCGGCGCGAAAGTGCGGCCGATATTCCAGTATTTGTCGATCTGGTCGGCGGCGTAGAGCAGCGAAGCCTGCTCGGGATGCAGCTTCATCTCGCGCCAGCACACCATGTCGAAGATCACCGCTTGCTCGGGCTTCGTTCCGGGATAGGTCTCGGCGAGATGCTCGGTGAAATAGGGCGAGCCAAGAGGCTGCCAGTGCGGATCGCCGGCGCCCAAGGAGAGGGGGCCCTCCTCGCCATCGAAGAAGATGAAATCGACACCGACACCCGGCGGCGTCTTCTGCGCATGCAGCGCGCGCGCCGTCTCGAGCAGCAGCGCTACGCCCGAGGCCGAATTATTCGCGCCCGGCATCGGCGCGTCGGGATGCTCCTTATCGGCGTAAGCGCGGATGATGCTGTCGTAATGCGTGCCGAGGATGATGCGGCGCGGCGCCTCCGGATACATCGGCGCGATCACATTGGTCATCGCATGCGTCTGACCAGCGACGGTCGAATTCCAACTCTGCTCGCGCGCGATGACGCCGAGCTTCTTGATCTCGGCGACGATCAGGTCGATGGTCTTGCGGTGGCCCGGCACATCCATCGCGCGCGGCCCGAAACCGACGAGCTTTTCGATATCGGCCATGGCGCGCTGGCCCTGCCATTGCGAAACATCGGGTCGCGGCGCCCCCTGAGCAAAAACGGGCGCGTAAGCCGGCGTGGCGAGCCCGATTGCGATGCAGGCCGCGGCAAGCGCGCAGCGCATCTAGCGCGGCGCCTTTGGCACGAGCAGCAGGCTCAGCGCGCAGAGCGCGAGCACCGCCGCGTAAACATACGTGATCTCGCGCGAGCCGATCGTCGGGATGAGATAGAAGGTCGTGAATAGCGTCCCGAAGATATTGCCGATGGTCGAGATGCCATAGACGAGGCCGGCGATGCGGCCGGTCTCTTCGGTCGAGCGCAGCAGGAGCCGCACCGCGACCGGCGAGAAGGTGCCGAGGAAAGACAGCGGCACCAGCAGCAGACAGGCGGATGCGATCAGAATACCGGTCGGCCCGTAGCCCACATTGTTCATGATCGTCATCATCAGCGGATCCGCCGCCAGCGGCACGAGCGCAAGATAGGCCGCGGCGATGGCACAGGAAGCCGTGATGACACGCGGGCTCGGATGGCGGTCGACCACGGCGCCGCCGGCGAAATAGCCGATGGTCAGCGCGGCAAGCACGGTCGAGATCAGCCCCGCCCAGGTGCCGATCCCGCCGCCGAAATAGGGGAAGAGGTAGCGGCTGCCGAGCATCTCGAAGCCCATCAGCACACTGCCGACGGAGAACGCATTGGCCAGCAGCACGGCTTGCGTTTTGCCGCTTGCCATGGGGCTGCTCGCTACTGGTTGTTGCTGCTCGGTTGCGGATCGGGCCATTTGCGATTGTGATTCTCGATCGCCTTCAGCGCCTCGACCGGCGCGAAATCGTCGGTCAAGACCTTGGCGCTTTTGTCGATCGTGCTCGGATCGAGGCCGCGGCGCTGCGCCAGCATCGCCGGCAACTGATAGCGCAGATTGAGCTCGAGCTGGCGCTGCTTCGCGCTCTTGGCGAGTTCGGCCGGATCGCGCGGCGGACCGTCATAGGCAATGGTCACGACATTGCCTTCGGCGACATAGAAATCGGTTTGCGGAAAGACGGATTGGATCGTCTTTACGGCGGAATCGAACAGCATGGTCGAAGGCTCGACATTCTGTCCGACCACACCGCCGGGCGTCAGATGGTCTTTGACGAGCTGATAGAATTCCTTGGTCAACAGATGAAAGGGCACGAAGGGCCCGCGATACGCATCGACCAGGATGATGTCGTATTTGTCTTTCGATTGCTTCAGGAACAGCCGCCCGTCCTGATTGACGAGATGGAAGTTCGGCTCGTCCTTGATGCCGAAATATTTCTTGGCGAGTGCGGCGACATCGGGATCGAGCTCGACCGAGGTGACGGAGACGCCGGGCAGGAAGCGATGCAGATACCAGCTCGTGCGCCCGCCGCCGAAGCCGATCTCGAGGATTGAATGCACGTCCTTGGCGTAGATCAGCGACGCGGTCATGTAACGCGTGTAGGTGACCGGCAGATCGCGATCGTCTTTCGAATTGTAGATGCTCTCGGTGTAGATCTTCCGGTTGTAGCCGAAAGTCATCGCGTAATAGTCGCCCTGCTTGTAGACGTAGATGTTGTTGTAGAGCGACTCTTTCGACTCGACGAGTTGGCGCTCGTCATCGGCACGCGCCTGAGATGCCAACAGCATACCGACCGCAAGTATGCAGATCGCGATGGGCGCCGCGCTCCATCGCGCGAAGGATGACCAGAGCTTCATGATTGGCGCGGAAACTGACCTGCCTCACCGATTCCGTCAAGCCGCGCGGCGTTCACGTTTTCGGTCAGTACATCGATTTTACGAACCGTCACCCCCGCGAAGGCGGGGGTCCGTACGCCCTCACAATGCCGTTAGCTCCGCCGAAAGATCCTGCCAATCGGGATTAGACTCTGCGATCAGGCGCAGCTTCCACGCCCGTCGCCATTTCTTGATCTGCTTTTCGCGCGCAATCGCCAGCAGCATCGTCTCGTGGAATTCGGCATAAACCAAATCGTGCACACCGTATTGTTTCGTAAAACCATCGATCACGTCAGATTTATGTTCCGAGACCCGCCGCGCGAGGTCGCTTGTGACGCCAACGTAAAGCGTACCGTTGGGCTTGCTGGCAAGAATGTAGACACAAGGCCGCTTGGTCATGTGGCTCACGCGACGCTGGATGCCCGCCTTCGCGGGCATGACGATCAATAACAGGCTTTTTGTAATCGGACGCTTTATCCTTTTCATCGGCCGCGCGGTGCATTACATGCTCGGCCTATGGCTCTGTTGCGCTCCGCCGCGACCGTCGCCGGCTACACCATGGCGAGCCGCGTGCTCGGATTCATCCGCGACATTCTGACCGCGGCTTTCCTCGGCGCCGGCCCGGTGGCCGATGCGTTCTTCGTTGCTCAGCGCCTACCCAATCTCTTCCGCAGCCTCTTCGCCGAAGGCGCCTTCTCCGCGGCTTTCGTACCGCTCTTTGCCGGCACGATCGCGCATGACGGCAAATCGGTCGCCAAGCGCTTCGCGGAGGATTCGCTGTCGGTGCTGCTGGCGGTGCTTTTCGTCTTCGTCGTCTTGGGGGAGATCTTCACGCCGAGCCTCCTCGACATATTGGCGCCGGGCTTCCGGGCCGAGCCGGATAAATTCGCGCTGACCGTCGGGCTGACGCGCATCACCTTTCCTTATCTGCTGTTCATCTCGCTGACCGCGCTGCAAGGCGGCATCCTCAACTCGGTCGAGCGTTTCGCCGCGACGGCGGCGACGCCGATGCTGCTCAATATCTTCCTCATTGCGGCGCTGGTACTCGTGCGGCCGCTTTCGGGCGAGGCCCTCGCCTGGGCGCTGAGCCTTTCCGGCTTCGCGCAATTCCTCTGGCTGATGGTGTCGTGCCACCGCGCCGGTCTTGGGCTGTCATTGCCCTGGCCGCGGCTGACGCCCGAGGTGAAGCGCATGTTGAAGCTGATGCTACCCGGCGTCTTCGGCGCCGGCGTCACGCAGCTCAACCTCGTGGTCTCGACTGCGGTCGCCTCGCTGCTGCCGACCGGCGCGGTGTCGTATCTCTACTACGCCGACCGGCTCGATCAGCTGCCGCTCGCCGTGGTCGGCATCGCGGTCGGCACCGCGATTCTGCCCTCGCTGTCGCGGCAGGTGCGACTCGGCGATGATGACGGCGCCAAGCAGACGCAGAATCGCGGGGTAGAGCTGGCGCTGTTCCTCACCCTGCCGGCTGCGGTCGGGCTCGGCGTCGCGGCCTGGCCGATCATGAGCGTGCTGTTCCAGCGCGGCGCGTTCGGCCCGGTCGAGGCGAATGCCACTGCCTCGGCACTCGCCGCCTACGCCGGCGGCTTGCCCGCCTTCGTTCTCATCAAGGTCATGACGCCCGGCTTCTTCGCGCGCCATGACACGGCGACGCCGGTCAAGGTCGCGATCGCGGCGATGGCGACGAATCTGGTGCTGACGATCGGGCTCGGCCTGCTGCTGCCCTTCCGCCATGTCGGCATCGCCTCGGCGACCTCGATCGCGGGCTGGGTCAATGCGCTCTTGCTGATGGTGCTGTTGCACCGCCGCGGCCATTTCACCTTGGATGCGCGCTCGCGGCGGATCCTGCCGCGGATCGTGGCCGCGTCCGCTTGCATGGGCGTGCTTCTCTGGCTGATGAACGAACTGGCTGCGCCCCTCTACGCCGGCGCCTTCATCGCACGATCCGCCGCCTTGATTGTTGTCATCACCATCGCCGTCGTGGCGTTCTTCATCCTGGCCCTGGTCTTCGGCGCCGCCGATTGGCGCGAGATAAAGAGACGGCTTAGCCGCCGTTTTGCTGCGCGCGGCTCGAAGGCTTGATGTAAGTCAAGTTTGACTTGATCGGGTCGGACTCCGATAAAAGCCTCATGAATCGGATTTTTTCCGGCGTCCAGCCGACCGGCAATCTGCATCTCGGCAATTATCTTGGCGCGATCCGCAATTGGGTCGCGCTGCAGAAGGATTACGATTGCATCTTCTGCATCGTCGATCTGCATGCGCTTACCCTCCCGCAGGATCCGGCGCAGCTCAAGGCGCAGACGCGCGAGGTGACAGCCGCCTATATCGCCTCGGGCATCGATCCCGAGCGCTGCATCATCTTCAATCAGAGCATGGTCTCGGGCCATGCCGAGCTCGCCTGGCTCTTGAGCTGCCTGACTCCGCTCGGCTGGCTCAATCGCATGACCCAGTTCAAGGAGAAAGCCGGCAAGCAGCGCGAGGAGGCCGGACTCGGGCTCTATGCCTATCCCGTGCTGATGGCCGCCGACATCATCCTCTACAAGGCGACGCATGTGCCGGTCGGCGAGGACCAGAAGCAGCATCTCGAGCTCTCGCGCGACATCGCCGGCGCCTTCAACCGCCGCTATGGCGTCGACTTCTTCCCGCTGCCCGAGCCGATGATCTTCGGCGCGGCGACGCGGGTGATGAGCTTGCGCGACGGCAGCAAGAAAATGTCGAAATCCGACATATCGGATTACTCGCGCATCAACATGACCGACGATGCCGAGACCATCGCGCTGAAAATCCGCAAGGCGAAGACCGATCCGCTGCCTTTGCCCGAAACGGTGAAGGATGCCGAAGCGCGGCCCGAGGCGGACAATCTGCTCGGCATCTATGCGGCGCTCGCCGATCTCCGCCGCGAGCAAGCGGTCGAACGCTGGGCCGGCAAGAATTTCTCCGAATTCAAGACCGCGCTTGCCGAGCTCTCTTCGGAAGTGCTCGGCAAGATCTGCGGCGATATGCGGCGTTTGATGGCCGATCCCGGGTATATCGACAGCGTCTTGAAACGCGGCGCCGAGCGCGCGAACGCAATTGCGCAGCCGCATCTCGACGAAGTATTCGACATCATGGGATTGCTGCGGGTGTAGGCGCGAAATTCCCTCTCACCTTCCCATCGCCGACGCGATGGGTCCCTCCCTCTCCCCGCTGGGGAGAGGGTTGGGGTGAGGGGGCCTCGATTAAGAGAGCTCCTTTAAAAGCGAGGGGGATCGGCGGTGGGCATTCTCGATATCTATCTGCCCATTGCCGGCGTCTCGCTCGATGTCATGGCGCTGCTCGTGCTCGGCGCCGCGGTCGGCGTTCTCTCGGGCGTGTTCGGCGTCGGCGGCGGCTTTCTCCTGACGCCGCTGCTCATCTTCATTGGCGTGCCCCCGGCGGTGGCGGTCGCCTCCTCGGCCAATCAGCTTGTCGGCGCCTCGGTGTCGGGCGCCATCGCGCATTGGCGACGCGGCAATATCGATTTCGTGATGGGCGCGCTGATGCTCGTGGGCGGTTTCGCGGGCTCGGGGCTCGGGGTCTGGCTCTTCGCCATCCTCCGCCGCATCGGCCAGGTCGAACTTTTCATCTCGCTCGCCTACGCGCTGCTGCTGACGACGCTCGGCGCTCTGATGCTCATCGAAAGCACGCGTAGCCTGCTGCGCCGCCGCCGCGGCATCGCTATCCGGCGCAAACTGCATCAGCATACCTGGCTGCACGGCCTCCCTTTCAAGCTGCGTTTTCGCCGCTCGAAGCTCTATATCAGCGCGCTTCTGCCGATCATTCTCGGCTTCCTGGTCGGCATTCTCTCGGCGGTGCTCGGCGTCGGCGGCGGCTTCGTCATGGTGCCGGCGATGATCTATCTCCTGCGCATGCCGACCGCGGTCGTGCCCGGCACATCACTCTTCCAAATCATTTTCGTCACCGCGGTGGTGACCTTGCTGCAATCGGTCGCGAACAACACGGTCGATGCCGTGCTGGCGATGGTGCTGCTGATCGGCGGCGTCGTCGGCGCCCAGGTCGGCACGCGCTGGGGCGCGCGGCTGCGCGGCGAGGAGCTGCGCGCGCTGCTCGCGCTCATCGTGCTTGCAGTCGCGGCGAAGCTGGTCTTCGATCTGACGGTGCGGCCCGACAATCTCTTTTCGCTTGGGACGCTGGAATCATGAAACGGTGGTTCGTCGCGCTCGCTTTCTTGATGGCCGCGTTTCCGGCGCGCGCCGATCAGCCGCTGCTCGCCGATCTCACCGGCCATCTCATCGCCATCACCACCGGCTTCACCGGCACCTCGGTCGTGCTGTTCGGCGCGACCGATGGGCCGGGCGATATCGTCGCAATCGTGCGCGGGCCCGAGCGCGATTCGGTGGTATGGCAGAAGCGGCATCTCGCCGGAATGTGGATCAACGGTCCCAACGTCACTTTCGCCAATGTGCCGAGCTATTACGCGGTCTTCAGCAATCGCAAGCTCGATGACATCGCGCCGCCCAATGCGCAGGCACTATCGCAGATCGGCATCGCCAATCTGCGTATCGATCCGCGCGATCCGCGCACCAAGCAGGACGAAACAACGACCTTCCGCGCCGCGCTGATTGCCGGGCAAAAGCGCGCGCACCTCTTTGCCGAATATCCCGGCAGCGTCGTTTTCCTCGGCGATCGGCTCTTCCGCGCGACGCTCGATTTCCCCGCCAATGTGCCGACGGGGAACTATCTCGTCGAAGTGCTGCTGATCCGCAACGGCAGGGTCGTGTCGGGACAAACGACACCGCTGGTGATCGCCGAGAGCGGGCTCGGCGCGGATGTCAGCGAATTCGCCCAGAACAATGCCGCGCTCTACGGCTTTACCGCGGTTCTGGTCGCGGCACTGCTCGGCTGGCTCGCCAGCCTGCCGTTCCGCAATGTCTGAGCTTCACCCGAGGGAGAACGCATGAGCGATATTTCTTCTTCGTCTTCATCGCCGCCCAGCGCCGATGCGCCGCACGAGCGCATCTTTCTCGTCGTCGTCGATCAAACCGATGAGATGCGTGTTGCTCTGCGCTATGCGGCGTTGCGCGCTTTCCACACCGGCGGCAAGGTCGCGCTTCTCGCCGTAGCCGAGCCATCCGGGGTCCAGCAATTCGCCGCGATCGAGGAACGGATGGAGGAAGAAGCGCGCGAGGAGGCGGAGCAGCTCCTCGCCAAGCTCTCGAGCGAGATAAAGGATGTCTGCGGCTCGACACCCATTCTTTACCTGCGAAGCGGCCGCCGCCGCAGCGAAGAATTGCTGGCGCTGATCGACGAAGAGCCGAGCATCTCGGTCGTCGTTTTGGGTGCCGGCACGGGCCAGGAAGGGCCCGGACCGCTGATCACGGCCCTGGTCTCGCGCTCCGGCAAACTGCGCGTGCCGGTCACCATCGTACCGGGCGGGCTCAGCGAGGAGCAGATTGCCGCGGTGGCTTGAGCAAGCCCCGAAAGCTTGTCGACTTGACCCCAATTGATAAAGGGTTGAATTATCGCGGCGATTGGCCAAATTGAGGGCGAGCAGCCGGAGACAATCGATGTTCATCGAAACCGAAACCACGCCCAATCCCGCGACCCTCAAATTCCTGCCGGGACGCACGGTGATGGAGCAGGGAACGGCCAATTTCGCCGATACCGATGCGGCCACCCGCTCGCCGCTGGCGCTGCGGCTCTTCGGCCTCGACGGCGTGACGCAAGTGTTTTTCGGCGCCGATTTCGTCTCGGTCAGCAAAGCCGACGAGACCTCCTGGTCGGAGCTGAAGCCGGCGGTGCTCGGCGCCCTCGTCGAGCATTTCACGGCCGGTGAGCCGCTGCTGACGGGTGCCGCCGAGCCGACGGCCGAGGAAGAGGACGACGAGGTCGTCGCCCAGATCAAGGAACTGCTCGAGACGCGCGTGCGCCCTGCCGTGGCGGCGGATGGCGGCGACATCATTTTCGAAGCATTCGCCGACGGCGTCGTCTATCTCCAGATGCATGGATCGTGCTCGGGCTGCCCGAGCTCGACCGCGACCTTGAAGGCCGGCATCGAGAACATGCTGCGCCACTACATCCCGGAAGTCGTCGAAGTTCGCGCTGTTTAATCTGGCGCGAGCGAGCAGGGTTGGTGTGGCGGCTGCGAGCGAGCGCTACTAAAAAAGCTACATCATCTTTTCAGGAGCGTCGGCGTCGCTCAACAGCGGATAGCGCCTGGCGTCGAAAAGCTGGTAATGCCACCACTCATTGTCGTAGAAATCCCAGCCTGCGGCGCTCATCAGCCCCAACAGCAAAAAGCGATTGCGCTGCGCCGCGACCGGAATCGCGACGGAGCCGTGATGCGACAGTGGCGTGAAAGCGTCGAAGGCGGTGCCCATGTCGAGCGCTTGGCCGCTCGCATCGATGAGCGTCAGATCGATCGCGGCGCCGCGCGAATGCGGCGAGCCGCGTCGCGGATCGGCGAGGAAATTCGGATCGGGCGTGTGATTCCACAACGCCCATTGCGCTTCGCTGGGGCGGAAAGCATCGAAAACCTTGAAGCGCAGGCCAAGCGCTTTCGTCAGCGCGATCGCTTTCTCGAATTTTTCCGCGGCGTCGGGATGAAGATAGCAAAGCGGCCGGGCATAGACCGGCTTGCCGGTGAAATTGTTCGGCGTGGCATAGGCGATGTCGAGAACGACATCGTGACTTTGCGGCGTGATCGCGACCAGGCTCATGATGCTCTCCTAGCATGATCGTCTCATGAAAGTCCTGGCATTCGATTGCAGCGGCGCGTCCTGCTCGGCCGCGGTCGTCATCGACGACCGGCCGGTGGCACAGCGTTTCGTGTCGATGGAACGCGGCCATGCCGAAACCCTGCTGCCGATGATCGAGACGGTGCTGCGCGAAGCTGCACTGACGCCGGCCGCGCTCGATCTTCTTGCCGTGACGGTCGGGCCGGGCAGCTTCACCGGCCTGCGTATCGGCCTTGCCGCGGCGCGTGGGCTGGCGCTCGCGCGCAAGCTGCCGGCGATCGGCGTCGCCAGTTTCGATGCGGTGACGGTCGACGATCCGCGGGAGCAGCCGCTTTTCATCGCGCTCGAAAGCAAGCGCGCGGAGCTCTTTCTCCAGCGTCGCGATCGCGCGGAGTCGCGGCTGCCGGCGCTGGTGCCGGCGAAGGAATGGGCGGCGATCCTGCCGCCCGGGCCGTGCGCGCTGGCGGGCGATGGCGCGCCGCGACTGGCGGCGGCGCTCGGGCGCAGCGATGTTGTGGTACTGCCGGGCCATGGCCGGCCCGATCCGGTCGTCTTGGCGCGGCTGGGCGCTGCGCGCTGGCAAGCCGGCGACCGCACGCCGCTCGCGCCGCTTTATCTGCGTGCGCCCGATACCACCACGCCGCGTCGGCCCGCGCCGGTGACGCCGTGAGCTTCGTTCTGCAGCCGGCGCGCGAGGCCGATTTGTCGCGTGTCGCCAAGCTGCATGCCGAATGTTTTCCCGACGATGCGTGGAATTCCTCATCGCTGGCGACGGTCCTCGCGATGCCGGGCGCCGATGGTCGCATCTGCTATGGGGAGGATGGCTCGCCCTGCGGCGTGCTGCTCGATCAATGTCTCGGCCCCGAAGGCGAGATTCTGACCCTTGGCGTCGCGCCGGCCTGGCGCCGCCGCGGTGTCGCCCGCGCCTTGCTGCAAGATCTGATTGCTCGTGCCCGTACCGGCGGGGCGCAGCGACTTTTGCTCGAAGTGGCAGCCGATAATACGGCCGCGCTCGCGCTCTACACTTCCCTTGGCTTCGCGCGACAAGGAATTCGCCGGCATTACTACCGTCGCGCCCAAGGCCCGGCCGTCGATGCGTGGCGCCTCTGCTTGCCGTTGCTAGCGACAGCCTGACTCTATTGAGACAATCCTGGCATTTATCTCTTGCGAGTATTGCTTAGGTCGAGAATTCGCCATATATTCGCGAAAGAATTGCCTTGGGAAGCGCTAATCATGACTGATAATTCAAATTCCAAAGATCTGCTGGCCCTGACCACGGAAATCGTCGCCGCCCATGTGTCGAACAACACCGTCGGCGTCGCGGATCTGCCGCAGCTCATCAACCAGGTCTATCAGTCGCTCACCAACATCGGCAAAGCACCGGCGCCCGCGGCCGAGCGGCCGCAGCCCGCAGTCCCGGTCAAGAAGTCGATCCATCCCGACTATCTGATCTGTCTCGAAGACGGCAAGAAGCTGAAGATGCTCAAGCGGCATCTCAAGACTTCGTACAATCTCACGCCCGAGCAATACCGCGAGCGCTGGGGCCTGCCGCCGGATTATCCGTTGGTCGCGCCGAACTACGCCAAGCAGCGCAGCAAGCTGGCGAAGGACATCGGTCTCGGCACGCGCGGCCGCCGCGCTCGCGCCGGGTAAGGCACCGCGCGCCACGCCACCTCCATCCACAGTGTCGTTTTGGTGAAAGCCGCTTCCCGCGCTGCGCCGATCCTGTGCCAGCCAGGACGGAGATATAGGCTCGCGTCCCGGTTTGGGTTATAATCGTTAAGTCTGGTCCGGCGCATTGGGGCAGCATGACCTCCCGGCTTGAACAGCTTTGTCACGACAAGGGTCTGAAAATGACCGAGCAGCGGCGCGTTATCGCGCGCGTGCTCTCGGAAGCCGCCGATCATCCCGATGTCGAGGCTGTGCATCGCCGCGCCAGCGAGATCGATCCGAAGATCAGCATCGCGACGGTCTATCGCACCGTGCGTCTCTTCCAGGAAGCCAACATTCTGGAGCGGCACGATTTCGGCGATGGCCGTGCGCGCTACGAAGAAGTTCCGTCCGAGCATCACGATCACCTCATCGATCTTCAGACCGGCAGGGTGATCGAGTTTCGGAATGAGGAGATCGAGGCATTGCAGCGCGAAGTCGCGGCGCGTCTTGGCTACAAGATTGTCGACCACCGGCTCGAATTGTTCGCGGTGCCGCTCGACAGCGACAAAAACAAGAAGTGACAGGGTAATTGTCTTTGTGATGCGCGAGGTGTCGTGAGCGAGACTGAAGCAGCGGCCCGTCCGTCGCCTTCCCGCGATCCTGTTGTCGATGTGCGTTACGAATCCTTGCAGGTGCGGCTGGCACAAAGCGCCGCCGAGATTGATGCCGCGCAAGCGTTACGCTATCGCGTGTTCTACGAAGAAATGGGTGCGAAACCGACCGCCGAGATGGCGGCGCGGCGCCGCGATTTCGACCGCTTCGACGATGATTGCGATCATCTGCTGGTGATCGATCATGCGCAGGGCGCGGTGGTCGGCACTTATCGCTTCATTCGCCGTGCCGTGGCGCTGCGTCATGGCGGCTTCTATTCCGCTGCGGAATACGATCTGCGCGGGCTACCTGATCATCCGGGCGAGATTTTAGAACTCGGCCGCTCCTGCACCGATGCCTCGGCGCGCAGCGGTCCCGCCGCCAAGCTGATGTGGCGCGCCATCTCGGCCTATGTCTTCCATTACCGCATCGAGCTGATGTTCGGCTGCGCCAGCCTCTCGGGCACCGATCCCGATGCGCTCGCTTTGCCGCTCTCCTATCTGCATCATTTCCACCTTGCGCCCGATGCGCTTTGCGTCCGCGCTCTCCCCGATCGTTACGTCGCGATGGATCGCCTGGCGAAAGACTCGATCGATCCGGCGCAAGCGCAAGCCGTGCTGCCGCCCCTGATTAAAGGCTATCTCCGCCTCGGCGGATTCGTTGGCGACGGCGCGGTGATCGATCGCCAGTTCAACACCACCGATGTCGCCATCGTGGTGAAGACCGATCTTGTCAGCGATCGGTACTATCGCCATTACGAGCGCCGGGCGGCATCGCGCGAGGGTGCAGCCGCCGCATGAGCGGCTTTCTCCTGCGCATCATGCGCATCGCAATCTATTTGGCCGCGACTCTGCCCGCGATGCCGGTCCAAGTCGTTTTGCTCGCCGCCAAGAGTCCGCGCGCGCTGCGCTTCCCGGTAGCCTATCATCGCTTTATCTGTCGGGTACTCGGCGTTCGCCTTGTCCGCCGCGGCATGATCTCGACGCATCGCCCGACGCTCTTCGTCGCCAACCACACCTCCTATCTCGATATCGAGATCATGGGGGCGGCGATCGAAGGCAGCTTCGTTTCGAAGGCCGAGGTCTCGCGCTGGCCGATCTTCGGCTGGCTCGCCCGGCTGCAGCGCACGATCTTCGTCGAGCGCGCCGACCGGGCGGGCGCGGCGCGGCAACGCGACGAAATCCGCCGGCGCCTCGATGAGGGCGATAATCTCATTCTCTTTCCCGAAGGCACCAGCGGCGACGGCATCCATTTGTTGCCATTCAAATCGACACTCTTTGCCGCGGCCGAGGATGAGCGTGTGATGGTGCAGCCCGTCTCGGTGGTCTATCGGCTGCTTGACGGCATTCCGCTTGGGCGGTTCTATCGCCCGTTCTTCGCCTGGTATGGCGATATGACGATGGCACCGCATCTCTGGAAGATGCTGGGGCTGGGGAAATTGACGGTGGTCATGACATTTCACGAGCCCGCAAGGCTCAAGGATTTCGGCTCGCGCAAGCTCTTGTCCGAGCATTGCGCGCGCATCATCGCCGAAGGCA
This sequence comes from Allostellaceae bacterium, assembly GCA_035573175.1. Lineage (GTDB taxonomy): Bacteria > Pseudomonadota > Alphaproteobacteria > ATCC43930 > CGMCC-115725 > CAIKMD01. The sequence continues at coordinate 4,448 of DATMZZ010000116.1, read as the reverse complement.
TGGGCGCTGCCCTCGCCGGACGCGCAGCAACGCCCATCGGCACGCCACCGGCCCCGGCTTTGGCGGCGCAGTAAGGCGATCGACGTGGCGACGAAGCGCAAGCTCTATATCCGCACCTATGGCTGCCAGATGAACGTCTACGACTCCGCGCGCATGGCGGATGTCCTGGCGCCGCTCGGCTATGCCCAGACCGACGCGGTCGACGACGCTGATATGGTTCTGCTCAACACCTGCCATATCCGCGAGAAGGCGGCGGAGAAGCTGTTCTCCGATCTCGGCCGCTTGCGGTTGCTGAAGAACGACAAGACGAAAGACGGCGGCCAGCTCGTCATCGGCGTCGCCGGCTGCGTCGCGCAAGCCGAAGGCGAAGAGATCCTCGCGCGCGCGCCCTTCGTCGATCTCGTGCTCGGGCCACAGACCTATCATCGCCTGCCGGAGATGATCGCCAAGCTGTCGCGCGGCAACGGACCGGTGCTCGATACCGAATTCCCGTCCGAGCCGAAATTCGACCACCTGCCGGAAAGCACCGCGCCGCAAGCGGTCTCGGCTTTCCTCTCGGTGCAGGAAGGCTGCGACAAATTCTGTACTTTCTGTGTCGTGCCCTATACGCGCGGTGCCGAATTCTCGCGTCCCGCCACCGCGGTGATCGCCGAGGCGGAGCGGCTCATCGCCTCGGGCGCGCGCGAGATCACGCTTCTCGGCCAGAACGTCAACGCTTATCACGGCGAAGGTGTCGATGGCGCGGTGTGGGGCCTCGGCCGACTCGTTCGCGCGCTCGCCGAGCTGCCGGGGCTCGAGCGTCTGCGCTACACCACCTCGCATCCGCGCGATATGAGCGACGAGCTGATCGAGGCGCATCGCGATGTCGAGAAGCTGATGCCCTTCCTGCATCTGCCGGTGCAATCGGGCTCGGATACGATGCTCGAGGCGATGAATCGCGGTCATACGATCGACGAATATCGCCGCATCATCGATCGCCTGCGCGCGGCGCGGCCGGATATCGCACTCTCCTCCGATTTCATCATCGGCTTCCCGGGCGAGAGCGAGGACGATTTCGCGGCGACGCTCGCACTCGTGCGCGAGATCGGTTTCGCCCAGGCCTTCTCCTTCAAATACAGCAAGCGGCCCGGCACACCGGGCGCTGCGCTGCGCGGCCAGATCGCGGAAGGCTTGAAAGCGGAGCGGCTGCAGATCCTGCAAGAGCTGATCGAGGAACACCAACGGCACTTCAACGAGTCTTGCGCCGGCCGCGTGCTGCCGGTGCTGTTCGAGAAGCCGGGCCGGCATCCGGGACAACTCGTCGGCCGCTCCCCATATCTACAATGGGTCCACGCCCAGGCACCGGCGCGCTGCCAGGGCGCGGTGTTGCCGGTGCGGATCACCGGTGTCGGACGGAATAGCTTGGCGGGCGAGGTCGAAACTTTGACGGAAGTGGTGGCGTGATGGAGCAGAGCGGCGATCGTCTGCAGATGCAGTTCGACGATAATTCGCTCCTTCCGCAGCTCTTCGGTGAGCGCGACCGCCATCTCGATCGCATCGAGCGCGAGCTCGGCGTCTCGCTGGTCTCGCGCGGCAACCGCCTTGCCATTGGCGGTCCGCACGAAAGCGCCGATGTCGCGCGTAGTGCCATCGCCAGCCTTTATCAGCGCTTGAAGCGCGGTCTCGAAGTCGACAATGCCGCCGTCGATGCGGCGCTGAAACGCGCCAGCCTCCAAGCGCATGAGCAATGGGGCGAGGCGGAGGAAATCCGCACCCGCAAGCGCCGCATCAGCCCGCGCAGCGTCAATCAAGCAGCCTATCTGCGTGCGCTGCGCGCGAATGAACTGGTGTTCGGTCTTGGGCCCGCCGGCACCGGCAAGACCTATCTCGCCGTCGCCATGGCGGTCGACATGCTGATGAGCGGCACGGTCGAGCGCATCATCCTCTCGCGCCCCGCCGTCGAGGCAGGCGAGCGGCTCGGCTTCCTGCCGGGCGATCTGCGCGAAAAAGTCGATCCTTATCTCCGCCCGCTTTACGACGCGCTGCACGACATGCTGCCGGGCGACCAAGTGATGAAGCGCCTGTCGTCGGGTGAGATCGAAATCGCGCCGCTCGCTTTCATGCGCGGCCGCACCCTCGCCAACGCGTTCGTCATTCTCGACGAGGCGCAGAACACAACGCCAGTGCAGATGAAGATGTTCCTAACGCGGCTCGGCGAGCATTCGCGTATGGCGGTGACCGGCGATCTCTCGCAGATCGATCTGCCGCCGCGCACGCGCTCCGGTCTCGCCGATGCGCTCGAGACCCTGCACGGCGAAGATGGCATCGCCATGGTGAATTTCACCGATGTCGATGTCGTCCGTCATCATTTGGTGTCGCGGATCGTGCGCGCCTATGATCGGCACGACCGCAAGCGGCACAAGAAGCATGATGAGTCGAGCGACTGACCCTCCTGGGATCGCCATCGATCTCTCGATCACCTGCGTGGCATGGAAGCGCGCGCTGCCCTCTGTCGCGCGTGTGGCGCGTAGTGCGGCGCATGCGGCGCTGGCGCAATCCGGCAAGAAGACCGGCGCCGCCGAGCTCTCGCTCGTGCTCGCCAATGACGCGACGGTGCAGGATTTGAACGCGCGCTGGCGCGGCAAGGATGCGCCGACCAACGTGCTCGCTTTCGCCAGCGACGAGCCGCCGGCGAAGGGCAAACCGGTACTGCTCGGCGATGTCGTGCTGGCTTACCAGACGGTCGCGCGCGAGGCGAAGGAACAGCACAAGCGTCTGGCCGATCATCTCCGTCATCTCGTGATCCACGGCGTCCTGCATCTTCTCGGCTATGATCATATAAAGGCTACGCCGGCCAAGCGTATGGAAGCGCTCGAGACGCGCATCCTCGCCTCGCTTGGCGTCGCCGACCCCTATCGCATCCACGAAAGCGTTAATCGTGGCTGATACAGACCACACGGAAGAGCAGGACGAAGGTCCATTATCCGGCCTGCGCCAATGGCTCCGGCAATTGCGCGGCGAGCCCGAGCAGGCGCAAGGCTTGCGCGCGGCGCTGGTCGAGATGCTCGGCGAGCAGGATGAGGCGCAGCCGATCGATCCGCATGAGAGGACGCTGCTGGTCAACATCCTCAAGCTGCACAGCCTCGTCGCTTCCGACGTCATGGTGCCGCGCGTCGATATCATGGCGCTCGATATCGAGACGCCTTTCGCCGAAGCCACCAAGCAGATGATCGAAGTCGGTCATTCGCGCGTCCCGGTGTTCCGCGAAACGCTCGACGACATCGTCGGCATGATTCACATCAAGGATCTGCTGCCTTTCGCGGTCGATGCGCGCGAGGTGCCGCTCGCCGAGATCGCGCGCAAGCCGCTTTTCGTCGCGCCGACTATGGCGCTGCTTGATCTGCTGCTGCAGATGCGCCTGTCACGGACGCATCTCGCGATTGTGGTCGATGAGTTCGGCGGCACCGATGGTCTCGTCACGATCGAGGATGTGATCGAAGAGATCGTCGGCGAGATCGAGGACGAGCATGACGATGCCGACCGGCCGAAGCTGGTGGCGCGTCCTGACGGGACTTTCCTCGCGCCTGGCCGCACGCCGCTCGAGACCCTCGAGGGTTATGTCGATGGCGCGCTGGTGCCTGACGGCTTCGAGGAAGGCGTGACAACGCTGGGCGGCCTCGTCGTCGCGCTTGCCGGACGCGTGCCGGCGCGCGGGGAGATTGTGAAGCATCCGCTCGGCTTCGAGTTCGAAGTGCTCGATGCCGATCCGCGGCGGGTGAAGCGGCTGCGGGTACGCGGCCTTACCAGGAAATCGAGCGAGTCGCCGCCAGCCGAACATGGGTAAAGCAATGGTGTTGGAATTGCGTGGCAGCGCGGGGCCGGCCGCGCCGCTGCAACGCTCGGCTTTGTGGCTGGCGAGCCTGACGCGTTGGCGTCGTCATCTGGCGGCGCTGCTCTTGGGCGCGCTGGCAGCGGCGTCCTTGCCGCCGATCGATATGACGCCCGTATTGCTGATCAGCTTTCCCGGTCTCGTCTGGCTGACCGACGGCAATACCGGCTATCGCTCCGCTTTCGCGCTGGGATGGAGCTTCGGCTTCGGCTTCTTCATCGCCGGACTTTATTGGATCGCGGCGGCGCTCTTCGTCGATATCGCGCAATTCTGGTGGCTGGTGCCTTTCGCCGTCGCAGGGGTGCCCGCCGGACTCGCGATCTTCACCGGCACGGCGCTTCTGGTGAGCCACGCCCTTTGCCGCGTGTTGCGCCTCGGCGGTACGGGCCGCGTGCTCGCGCTCGTCTTATGCTGGTGCGGCGCCGAATGGCTGCGCGGCCACATCCTGACCGGCTTTCCCTGGAATCTCATCGGCTACGCCTGGTCGGGCGCGTTCCCCGGGGCGATCGCCATGCTGCAGCTCGCCTCGCTCGTCGGGATTTATGGCCTCAGCCTGCTGACGGTGCTCGTCGCCTGTCTG
>DATMZZ010000115.1:0-3059 GCA_035573175.1 Allostellaceae bacterium | reverse complement strand
CGCAGCCTCCTCATCCCTTCGACTGGCTATGATTTCACGCATCTGCAGCTTCGATTGATCTATCAGCCTTATGCGCAGGCGCTCCGGTCAGCCGATCATGAGGCTCGGGCTTGCGCGACGGGAAATCTATTGCCGCAGCCGCGGCTATCATTTTCCGATTTGTGCCGATATCACCGGCGGTTGTTTGTCGCGTCATCGTTGTGAAACGGCATTCGGATTTCGAAAGAGGGCGCTAGCTTTGGGGCGATTGATGGTCTCCGCCAAGACAGCCGTGAAACACGGAATCAGCGCGCTGCTTACCCGCGTCGTGCCGAGCATCGTCACATCGCCCGGACAGCAGGAATGCTATTCCCAGGAAGGCGAGGACCTCATTGCGGCGCGGCTCTTCGACGAAAAGGCCGACGGCTTCTATGTCGATATCGGCGCGCATCATCCGATCCGCCATTCGAACACCTATCTGCTCTATCGCCGCGGCTGGCGTGGCATCAATATCGACGCGACACCCGGCGCGATGGCGGAATTCCGGCGTCTGCGGCCGCGTGACATCAATGTCGAATGTCTTGTCGCGAGCGATCCGTTGCCTCAGCGTTTTTATGTGTTCAACGAACCCGCGCTCAATACCGCCTCGCCGGCGATGGCGCGCGAGCGGCCGACTGAGAACGCGCAGTACCAGGTCACGCGCGAAGTCGAGCTTCGGCCCCGGACCCTTGCCTCACTGCTCGATGAGTTCTTGCCCCAGGGGAAAACGATCGATTTGATGAGTGTCGACGTCGAGGGACTCGATCTCGATGTCCTGGGCTCGAACGATTGGGAACGCTATCGGCCGAGTTTGTTGCTGGTCGAAGTGTTGCAAACCGAGCTCTCTGAGCTCGACAAGCATGAAATCGTGCAATTCCTGCGCGGCCGGAACTATCGTCCGATCGCAAAACTCTACAATACGGTTGTCTTCCGTTAGGGCGTAAAGGCGTAAGAAAGATTTCGCGCATTGCGTAGACACGCGGCGGCCCAAACGGCAAAATCCCACGTATAGGATCATTTGGAAATATGGCCGATTTTCGTAGCTACTTGAACGATTCGCTGGCGGTGATGAACGCGCTCGGCGAAAGCCTCGATGCCGCTCGGGTCGAGCAGGCGGTCGCGGCTGTCCTGAAGTCACTGGAAGCGGATAAAGCTTTTCTGATCTGCGGCAATGGCGGCTCGGCCGCCGATGCGAGCCACATAGCTGGCGAGCTCGTCGGGCGGTTCCTGAAAGAGCGCCGCGCGCTGAAAGCCATCGCACTGTCCGCCGATAGTGCGGTCATGACAGCTTGGGGCAATGACTACAGTTACGAAGACGTTTTCGCGCGTCAGGTCCATGCTTATGGCGAGCCGGGGGGCGTGCTGCTGGCGATCAGCACCAGCGGGCGATCGAAGAATATCGTTGCCGCCGTCACCGCCGCCAAGGCCAAGGGCATGACGGTGATCGGTCTCACCGGCGAAGGCGGCGGCCATCTTGCGCCCATGGTGGATATCCTGCTCGATGTACCCTCGACAGCGACGCCGCTCATCCAGCAGGCACATATGTGCCTCTACCATTATCTCTGCGCCGAGGTGGAAGCGCGGCTCGCGCCACGTTAGCGGCTAGGCCCGAGCGAGGATGTGGGCGACGGCTTCCGGCAGCGATTTGACGATCGCGTCAGGCTCGACCGCTTCGTCCTGCTTGAAGCCGTAATCGATGAAAATGGAATGGCAGCCGGCGGCTTGCCCGGCTTTGATGTCGCGCCAGCGATCGCCGACCAGATAACTGGCGGTGAGATCGATACCGCGCTCGGCGGCCGCTTCGAAAAGCATGCCGGGCAGCGGCTTGCGGCAGGTGCAGCGATCCGCATTGTTGTGAAAGCAGATTTTGATGTCGTCGAGCGACAGATGCCGCTGCAACTCGGCATGCATCGCATCGACAATGGCGCGCGGCGTAATGCCGTCGGCGACATCGGGTTGGTTGGTGACGACAATCGTCAGAAACCCCGCCGCCTTGAGGCGCTGTACCGAATCCTCGACGCCCGGCAGCAAGCGGAATTCCTCCAGGCTGCGCGGTGCGTAAGGCCGGTTGTTGCGGACGAAATTCTCGTTGAGAACGCCGTCACGATCGAGAAAAACCGCACGAACGGACATTGATCGATATCGCCAAATTTATCTTCGCTGCGTCGGCAGACTAGACATTCACGGCTGCTGACGGCAATAGTTCGCCGCGATCAAATGCTCACCCTCGTCACCGCCACGCTCAACGCCGCGCGCTTGCTCGATCGCGCCATTGCGAGCGCTGCGGGGCAGGGAACGGCTTACCAGCATATCGTCGTCGATGGCGGCTCGAGCGATGCAACCGCCGCTATCTGTGCGCGGCATCCCTCGATCGACTTCATTTTCGCGCCCGGCTCCTCGATCTACGAGGCCTGGAATATCGGCATCCAGCGCGCGCGGGGCGAGGCGGTTTTGTTCCTCAATGCCGATGACGAGCTCGCGCCTGGCGCCTTGGCGATCATCGAACAGACACTGTCCGAGCGGCCGGAGGCCGAGATCATTGCCGGCCAGGCGGTCGTCGAGGATGACGACGCACCGGCAACCCCGCTCATTCGCCATGTTGCCGCATCCGGCGGCGCTTTGTCGCTTGCCCAACTCGTTGCCGGCGTTCCGGCGATCAATGCCATGGCATTTCGGCCGTCGCTCTTTCGGCGCTACGGCGAGGTCGAGACACGCTATCGCATCGCCGGCGATCGCGCCTTTCTCCTTCGCCTCGCCCTTGCCGCCGAGCCACCGGGCATCGCAACCGTCGATGCCGTGCTCTATCGCTATCACGTGCATAGCGGCTCGCTCACGCTGAAACGCAGCCTCGAGCAGCGCTTGCGCGTCGCGCGCGATCATCTCGCGCTGTCCCGGCAGTTGCTCGGCGAAGGGCCGTCCGCCGAGGCAGCGCGTTGGCTGCGCCATATGCGGCGGCGCGAGGCGACCGTCGCCGGCTTGCGGTGTCTCGCCGCCGGCCGTCCGGTCGAAGCCGTCGAATTTCTGCGCGGGTTCTTTGGCTA
>DATMZZ010000114.1:0-4239 GCA_035573175.1 Allostellaceae bacterium | reverse complement strand
GCTGTACGGCAATTCTGGATTGCTTCGCTGCGCTCGCAATGACGTAGCGTTGGTGCATCGTGACTGAACTCGCGGTCGGCGCACCGCGCCCGGCGCGCATCAACTGGCCGCAACTCGATCCTTGGGGCTGGGCGATGGTCGCGGTGACCGTCGCCGCGAGCGCGATCATCATCGTGCCGCCGGTGATCGTGCTGCTCTTGAGCTTTCGCGAAGGCCGGCCGATCGATCCCGGTCAGGCCTATTCCTTCGCGCATTACATCGCCGTCTTCGGCGATCCCTTCATCTATCGCGTGCTGCTCAACACGCTGGGCGTGGCACTGACCACCCTCGTGGTCGCGCTGGCTTTCGGTGTGCCGGCGGCCTGGCTGGTCGAGCGCACCGATCTTAGAGGCAAGCCGGTCGTCCTCACGCTGATGACGCTCGGCCTGCTCATCCCCGGCTTCGCCACGGCAATGGGCTGGCTCTTCCTGATGCATCCGCGCATCGGCCTCTTCAACGCGCTGGCGACGGATGTCTTCGGTTTCGGCGCCGCGCCTTTCAACATCGCCAGCATCCTCGGCATGGGCTGGGTGCAGGGCCTCAATCTCGCGCCGATCGGCTTCATCATGACCGCGGCGGTGTTGCGTGCGATCGATCCGACGCTCGAGGAATCGGCGCAGATCTCGGGCGCGCCGCTCGCCGCGATCACACGCCGGGTTACCTTGCCGCTCGCCTGGCCGGGCATTCTCGCTGCCGGCATCTATATCTTCACCATCGGCTTCGCGGCGTTCGACGTGCCCGCGATCATCGGCTGGTCGAACAAGATCTTCACTTTCTCGACCTTCCTCGTGAACGAACTCGCGCCGGCGGATGGTTTGCCGGCCTACGGTCCGGCGGCGGCGCTCTCGACGGTGATGATCGCGCTCGCCGGCGGGCTGAGCTGGTGGTACGGCCGGCTGCAGACGCAAGCACATCGCTTTCAGACGGTGACCGGCAAAGCCTATCGCCCGCGCCTCATCGTGCTCGGCAAGCGCGCATTCTGGGCATGGAGCTTCCTCGCCCTTTACTTCACCCTGGCGAAGCTCTTGCCGCTGGCGGTCACGATCTGGGCGGCGGTGCTGCCCTATTTCCAGCTCCCCTCGGCCGAGGCTCTCGCTTCGCTCTCGCTGGTCAATTTCCAGCGCATCCCGTGGGACCTCTTCTTTACCGGCGCGCGCAACACCCTTTTCCTCACCATCGCAACACCGACGCTCACCCTCGCTCTGGCGATCGCCTTCTCCTGGGTGGCGCTGCGCTCGAAGCTGCCGGGCCGCAGCGCCTTCGATTTCATCGCCTTCCTGCCGCATGCGATCCCGAACATCGTGTTCAGCGTCGGCGTGCTGCTCTTTGTCCTCTATGCCGTGCAGCGCATCGTCTCGCTTTACGGCACGCTGTGGCTGCTGCTCTTCCTCTTCGTCATTGCGCGGCTTTCCTATGCGACGCGCATGACCAACGGCACGCTGCTTCAAGTGCATCGCGATCTCGAGGAAGCCGCGACCGTGAGCGGCGGCGCCAGCGGCACGGTGCTGCGCAGCGTCCTGCTGCCGCTGCTGACGCCGACCCTGATCTATGCCTGGCTCTGGACCGCGCTCCTGACCTTCCGCGAGCTCACCCTCGCCGTGCTGCTGACGACGCGCGACAATCTAACTTTGCCAGTCGTGGTCTGGAGCATCTGGCAGGATGGCGGCTTCGGCAAAGCCGCGGCAATCACGCTCCTCCTGATGGCGCTGATGGTACCGCTGATCGCGCTTTATTGGTGGGCGATGCGCCGTACGGGTTTGCGCGAAGGCGCGTAAGCCTGGCTTGCCAAGCCGTAGCGCGAAACAAAGCCCGCCTTCGCCTTCGGGCTTCGGCGTGGCAGCCATCGCGCTACGCGCGAAGGCTGGTGGGCGATGCGCCGGACGGGGTTACGCGAGGGCGCTTAGGCCTATTTAACCCGCTCGATCAGCGCCATCGCCGCGGCCGGCGCGCGGACCTTCGCGCCCGAGATCATGTAAATGAAGGCATCGCCGCGTTTCGCCCAGTCGCGTGCGCGCTTCGCCCAGTGATCGAGCGCCTTGGCCGAATAGCCGGTCTCGATTGCCTCATCCGTGCCCATCAGCCGTGCATAGGTGAAATCGGCCGTCGGCTCGTCGATCACCGGAAAATCCTCGTCATCGGCAAAGCAGATCGCGACATTGTAGCGACGCGCGACATCGTAGAATTTGGGACTTTGGAACGTCGGGCTGCGGAGCTCGAGCGCATGGCGCAGCGGCAATCCCTTCACCTCACGCGGCAATAATTTCAGGAACGCCTCGAAATCCTCGGCATCGTATTTCTTGCTGGCCATGAATTGCCAGTTGATCGGGCCGAGCCGGTCGCGCAGTTCGTGCATGCCCTGACCGATAAAACGCTCGATCGATTCGCCGGCACCAGCGAGCTCGCGGCGATTGGTGCAGTAGCGCGACGCCTTCACTGCGAAGACGAAGCCCGCCGGGGTCTCGCCGCGCCACTTCGCCCAGCTGTCGGGTTTGAAGGTCGAGTAATAGGTGCCGTTGATCTCGATAGAAGTGAGATGCTGGCTGGCATATTCGAGCTCGCGCTTTTGCGTCAGGCCTTTCGGGTAGAAGACGCCGCGCCACGGCTCGAAGGTCCAGCCGCCGATGCCGACATAAATCTTGCCGCTCATGTGATGCGCCTCTCTTTTCCGGCAATTTATCGAAAATTCGCAGCTTATTCGAGCCGGATGAGCATGCCGAAAATCCGCCGCCTACACGACGCGTTAAGGCGAGGCCCTTAGTGTCTTCGGCGGCATGAACATTCTTCTGCTCGGCTTCGCTTTCACGGTGCCCTATCACGTGATGCGTTGCGCGGTCGCGGCCGGGCATCGCGTCACGATGCTTGGCAACGGACCTGCACATGGGCTTTTGCGCTCGCCCTCTTGCGCCGATTTCTACCTGTCGGATTTCGACTATCACTCGCAGGACTACCGCATCCTGGTGCAAGAGATCGCGCATCTCGCGATCGCCATCGGCTTCGATCTGGTGATGCCGTCGGATGACGTCTCGACGCGCGCCCTCGCCGCGATCAAAGACGAGATTCCGCTTCCCGCCACGCCGCTGGCTCCGGTCGAGATTTTCGACACGCTGAGCCACCCGGCGAATTTCGCGCAGCTTTGTGCCCATCACGGCGTGCCCTTTAGCGATCACGTGGAGATTGCCGGCGAGACGCTCGGCCTCTCGGTCTTGTGCGAGCGCGGCAAGATCGTCGCGTATCTCGTCGAAGAGCGCACCGAACGCCATTTCCGCATCCACGACAATCCCGAACCGGTTGCAGCGACAGCGCGGTTGCTCGAGGCGAGCGGCTTCGACGGCGTTGCCCATTTCGGTGCCGTCATCGATCGTGCAACCGGCCTCAGCCATCTCACGGGGTGCCGGCCCTGCTTCCCCCCATCAATCGCCTCGGCGATGGTTGCGGGCATCAACTTTGTCGACGCGGCGATCAACCTGTCGCAGGGCGTGTTGCCGCCACAATCGACGCTGCCGACGACGGCAATCAAGCTCCACCCTATCGCGCTCCACGCTTTGGCTATGCCATGGCGTCTGTCGCGCCGCGATTGGCGCATGCTTTGCTATCACCTGCGTGAACGCGAACTGTTCCCAAGGCGCGTTGACGACAGCGATGTCTTCGTGCGCACGATGGAAGAGTATGCTTCGCCCGCCGAGCGACTGGCGAGCTAGCACATGATAACCGCCGCCGTGCGTTCTAAGCTCGGCGCGTCATGGCAAAGACACCCCAAATCGGCAATACCATCCGCGTCAACGACCGGATGCAGAAGCGTTACAGCTATGTGATCGAGGCCAGACCCGGGCGGGACTTCGCCTCCGGCTTCACGCCGTTCTACACGCCGAAAGAGATGCTCGCGCTCGGCGTCTTCGAAGGCAAATATTGCAACGACTGCCAGCGCGAGCTGCCGGAATCCTGGTTCAAGGGCGCGAAACTCGCGAAGGTCGCCGACCCGTCGCTCAATTGCTTCGGGGTCAAAAGCCGGCAGCCGTTATCGGTCTGGCGCGACAAAGGCTGGATCATCGGTCCCGATCCGCGCGGCTGGTTTCAGTGGTATTGTCGCTATTGGCTGGGCCGCCGCCTCCCCGCGATCGATGCGCAGCAGATCAAGCGCTGGCGCGCCTTCGCGCGCCATGCGGCGCAGGTCCGCAAGAATTGCGAGCCCGGCGATGTCTT
>DATMZZ010000113.1:0-16681 GCA_035573175.1 Allostellaceae bacterium | reverse complement strand
AGAAAGCGATCGCGCTCGCGCGCGCCCATGATTTCGTGCTTGCGGCCGATGAATGTTATTGCGAGCTCTACGATCGCGCGCCGCCGCCCGGCGCGCTCGAAGCCTGCGCCGCGCTCGGCAGCGGCTTCGAGAATGTACTCGTCTTTCATTCGCTCTCGAAACGCTCGAACGCGGCGGGGCTGCGCTGCGGCTTCGTTGCCGGCGATCCGCAACTGATCGAACGTTTCGCGCATCTGCGCTCCTACGCGGCGGCGCAAGTGCCGCTGCCGATCCAAGAAGCCGCGATCGCGCTGTGGAACGAAGAGAGTCACGTCGAAGGCGTGCGCGCGCTCTATCGCCGTAAATTCGATATCGCCGAGCATTATCTCGCCGGGAAGCTGGGTTTCTACCGGCCCGATGGCGGCTTCTTTCTCTGGCTCGATGTCGAAGATGGCGAGCGCGCGGCACTCGCACTCTGGCGCGAAGCGGCTATCCGCACGCTGCCGGGCGCTTACACCGCAATCACCAATCCCGGGGCCGAAAATCCGGGGCAACGCTACATCCGCATCGCGATCGTGCATGACGATGCGATCATCGAAGATGGGATGAAGCGGCTGCGGCGCGTTTTGACCTGAGGGGACAGTATGGCGAGCATTACCGATTCCGGCCGCAAATATTCTTCGCGCAATCAGCGCAGCTGGGGACGTTTCGCGATCCTGACCTCGGGCCTCGTTTGCCTCGCGCTCGGCGCGTTCCTGATCGCGGCGCTGACCAGCCACGATCCGGGCGATCCGTCGTGGAATCAATCGATCAACCGCGCCGCCAAGAATCTGATGGGTTTGCCCGGCGCGCGCATCTCCGATCTCTTGCTGCAATGGTTCGGCTTCGCGGCCTGGCTGCTGCCGCTGGTGCTGATCGATTGGGCGGTGCGTTGCATCGGCGGCCGCGGCTTGAAGCGCTTCTGGTTGAAGCTTGCGGTACTGCCGCCGCTGCTCCTCGCGGCGCCGCTCGCGATCTCGATCGTGCCGCCGCCCGCGAGCTGGCCGCTGAAGGTCGGTCTCGGCGGCGTCATCGGCAAGCTCGGCCGCGACGGCTTTGCACATATCAGCATCGCGCCGCCGCTTTCGGCGATGGCGGCGGCGGTCGTCGTCGCGCTGATGCTGCTTTATCTCATGGGCTTATCGGCGCTGAGCTTCGCGCCGCGCACCGCCGAGGGCGGCAAGAAGCGCTATGTCCGGCCGCAAAACCGTCGCGTCGTCGAGGAAGAGGATGACGAAGAGGAAGATGAGGACGAGCGCGACGAGGATACGGTCGCCAAGCCGAGCCTGATCGCGCGCGCCCGCGGCCTGCTGCCGGCCGTGCAGATACCCTGGAAGCGCGGGGATGAAGATGATGTCGCGCTCGCCCGCGAGCGGCGCGAGCCCTCGCTCCGCGCCATCGCCGGCGGTCGCGCTGATGATGACGACGAGGAAGAGGTCGAGGATATCAAAGCGCCGCCGATGCGCCGCTCGGTCGCCGTCGATATGCCGAAGAAGGCAAAGAAGCGCGAGGCGCAGCGTCAGGCGCTGCTCGATCTCGGTCCCTCGGGCGAGCATCTCCTGCCGTCGCTCGACTTGCTCGACGAGGTTGCGCCGTCGCGCTTCGCGCAGATCAGCGAAGAAGCGCTGCAGCAGAATGCGCGGCTGCTCGAATCCGTGCTCGCCGATTACGGCGTCCAGGGCCAGATCGTGAAGGTGCGTCCGGGTCCCGTGGTCGCGCTCTATGAGCTCGAGCCCGCGCCCGGCATCAAAGCCTCGCGCATCATCGGCCTTGCCGACGATATCGCGCGCTCGATGAGCGCGATCTCGGCGCGCGTCGCCGTCGTGCCCGGCCGCAACGTCATCGGCATCGAGCTGCCCTCGGCCCGCGCCGAGACGATCTATCTGCGCGAATTGCTGGCATCGGAAGATTACGAGCGCAGCGGCGCGAAACTCAGCCTCGTGCTCGGCAAGGATATCGGCGGCACGCCGGTCGTTGCCGATCTCGCGCGCATGCCGCATCTGCTCATCGCCGGCACGACCGGCTCGGGCAAATCTGTCGGCATCAACACGATGATCCTCTCGATCCTCTATCGGATGTCGCCCGATCAGTGCAAATTCATCATGATCGATCCGAAGATGCTCGAGCTCTCGGTCTATGACGGCATCCCGCATCTGCTGGCGCCGGTCGTGACCGAGGCGCGCAAAGCGGTGGTCGCGCTGAAATGGACCGTGCGCGAGATGGAAAACCGCTATCGCGCGATGTCGAAGCTCGGCGTGCGCAATATCGAGGGCTACAACCAGCGCCTCGCCGAAGCGAAAGCGCGCGGCGAGATCCTGAAGCGCAAGGTGCAGACCGGTTTCGATGAAGAGACCGGCAAGCCGATCTTCGAAGAGCAGCCGCTCGCTTCGACTCCGCTGCCGCTGATCGTCGTCGTGGTCGACGAGATGGCCGACCTCATGCTGGTCGCCGGCAAGGATATCGAAGCCGCGGTGCAGCGCTTGGCGCAAATGGCGCGCGCCGCCGGCATCCACATCATCATGGCGACGCAGCGTCCGTCGGTCGATGTCATCACCGGCACGATCAAGGCGAATTTCCCGACGCGCATCTCCTTCCAGGTGACGTCGAAGATCGACAGCCGCACCATTCTCGGCGAGAGCGGCGCCGAGCAGCTCCTGGGCCGCGGCGACATGCTCTATATGGCGGGCGGCGGGCGCATTCAGCGCGTCCACGGTCCCTTCGTCGCCGACGAAGAGGTCGAGCGCGTCGTGCGCTTCCTCAAGGAGAACGGCGGCCCGCCGACCTATATCGAGGAAGTCACCGAGGAAGATGAAGACGCACCGGTGGGCGGCTTCGGCGGCGATGGCGAAGGCGGCGGCTCGGGCGACGATCTCTACGATCGCGCCGTCGCGCTGGTCTGCCGTGAGCGCAAGGCCTCGACCAGCTTCGTCCAGCGCCACCTGCAGATCGGTTACAACCGCGCCGCCCGTATCATCGAGCGGATGGAGGCGGAGGGCGTCGTCAGCGCCGCCAATCATGTCGGCAAACGCGAGGTTTTGGGCCGCAATATCGACGAGCGCGAATAGCGCCCCGCGGGTGGGCAGCCTGTCGCCCCATCCTGTTGCAGGGGGTGAAACCTTTTTAATCGGCGCGGGTTGGTTGAGCGGCCTATCTTCGCCCGTTCTATGATGGGCGTTCCCCGGAACAAGGAGCTCATTCCATGTCGTTGACGCGCCGCGATCTCAGGGCTTGGCGCCCTTTCCTTGGCGCCGAACCTCGCGCGTGCGCTCACGCCTGCGGACACCGGCGATCTCAATCGCGTGCAGGATTACCTCAACAACATCCACACGCTGCAATCGCGCTTCGAGCAGGTCTCGAATGACGGCGGCGTCGCCACGGGCACGATCTATCTCTCGCGGCCGGGCAAGATGCGCGTCGAATACGATCCGCCGGTGCCGATCCTGTTGGTCGCGACCGACAATCGCATCTGGTACTACGACAAGAAGCTGCAACAGGTGAGCTTCTTCGCATTGCAGGACACGCCGGCCTGGTTCCTGCTGCAGCCCAATGTGCGGTTCGGCGGCGATATCACGGTCAGCAATCTGCAACGCGATCCCGGCGTGTTGCGTGTCACCGTCAATGAATCGAAGAATCCGAGCCTCGGCCAGGCGACGCTGGTGATGAGCGACAAGCCGCTGCAATTGCGCAAATGGCAGATCACCGACGCGCAGCGCAAACAGGTGACGGTGACGCTCGACGATCCGCATTACGGCGCGGCGCTCAACCCGCAGCTCTTCTATTGGACCGATCCGCGGCCGCCCAATTTGCGTGATGGCGGCTGAGCCGCGCTTTCTTAAAGCGCGTTAATCCTTTTCCTTTCATAGGTTTAAGTACCGACGGCCGCGTGCCGGCGGTACGTTTTTGGGCGTCTTCAATTCTGGTATCGCGGAGGACAGCCGATGAAAATCCTTCCCGCCAAAATCCTTCCCGCCACCTTCCTGGCCGGTATCGCCACGATTGCGCTCGCCGGCACGGTGGCAGCTCACACACTCACCCTGCAGCTTCCTGACGGCACGACCGAGCAGATCAACTATGCCGGCGATGTCGCGCCGCATGTCGCCTTCACGCGGGCACCGGCCGCGTCCGCCGCGTCCTCCCAAACCATAGACCAGGCCTTCGGTCCGCAATCGCCCTTCGCGTTAATGCAGCAGATCGCGGCGCAGATGGATCGCGACTCCGATGCGATGATGCGCCAGATGCAGGAAATCGCGGCGCAGCCTCTGGCCGGGCCCGGTCAGCCGATCCAGATCGACATGACCAAGCTACCGCCGGGCACACAAAGCTACAGCTTCGTCTCGACGCTCTCGCCCAACGGCGTTTGCAGCCAGAGCACGGAGATCATTGCCAAAGGTCCGGGGCAGAAGCCGCAGGCGATCACGCATAGCTCCGGCAATTGCGGCGCGATCGGCCCCTTCGACAAGAGCCCAGGAGGCAGCGGCGCCACCAATGCCGCCGCGCCCGATCGCACACCCGCGACTCAGCCGGCGCAGCCGCGCGCTCGGACTTATCAGGCGAAAGCCGCCGATCATCCGGACTATCGCAGCATGTTCAGAGAGGCGAGCTGGTAGCTGCTCTGGCGGTGAGGAGAGCGGGAATAGCTGGATTGCGCAGCACGTTGTTCCCTTGAAAGCCTTCCTGCTCTCCGTCATCGTTCCTTCATGTCGCTCATTGATGTGCCCCCTGGACCCTTGTCGAAGGGGCCGCGGGCCCGGCCGCTAGGGCCGGCCGAGCCGCTCGCGGTCATCGGTATTCCCTGTTGCCGGCGCGAGATCGCGACGCCGACCGGCAATCATCCCGCCCATGCCGTGGTGAAGAAATACGTCGACGCCGTGCTCGACGGCGCTAGCGGCATGCCGTTCCTGATTCCGGCCGAGGGCGACGCCGCTTGGGCAGATGCTTTCATCGCGCG
This sequence comes from Allostellaceae bacterium, assembly GCA_035573175.1. Lineage (GTDB taxonomy): Bacteria > Pseudomonadota > Alphaproteobacteria > ATCC43930 > CGMCC-115725 > CAIKMD01. The sequence continues at coordinate 11,715 of DATMZZ010000113.1, read as the reverse complement.
CATCGACGGGTTGCTGATGCCGGGCTCGCCGTCGAACGTCGAGCCCCATCACTATGCCGGCCTGCCCAGCCCGCCCGAGACGCTGCACGATCCGGCGCGCGATGCGATCGCACTGCCGCTGCTGCGCGCGGCGGTGAAGGCTGATCTGCCCGTGCTGGCGATCTGCCGCGGCATTCAAGAGCTCAATGTCGCGCTCGGCGGCACGCTGCATCAGAACGTCCATCTCTTGCCGGGCCGGCTCGATCATCGCGCGCCGAATCTCGATACGGTCGAGGATCGCTATGCGCATCGCGCGCATGCCATCGCGCTGACTGCCGGCGGCGCCCTCGAGAAACTCGCTGGGGCGCTGACGCTCAACGTGAATTCGCTGCACAGCCAGGGCATCGACCGGCTGGCGTCACCGCTCTTCGTCGAGGCGCTCGCGCCCGATGGTCAGATCGAGGCGGTGTCGCTGCCGGGCGCGCGCTTCATTGTCGGCGTGCAATGGCATCCCGAATTCCGCTTCGCCGAGGATCCGTTTTCGGCCAAGCTCTTCGCCGCTTTCGGCGCGGCGTGCCGGCACTACGCGGCAACCCGCGTGGCTCACGCCTAAGCTTCAGCCAATCCGCTGTAACAGTTCGATCAGCGTTTCGCGCTCGCGCGCCGAAAGCCGCCGCGCGATGCGCGTTTCGTGCTTTTGCACCAGCCGCGCTAAGGCCTCGAAGCGGCTCTGCCCTTGGCGCGAGAGTTTCAATGCATGGCTGCGGCGATCATTCGGCCGCGCTGCGCGCTCGACCAAGCCTTGGCTCTCCAGCTTGTCGATCACCGCGACCAAGGTCGAGCGATCGATGCCGAGGATTTCCGCGAGCCGCGTTTGGCTCAACCCAGCATTCGCCTCGATCAGCGCCAGCACACCGAATTGTCCCGGTGTCACATTTGCGCCATCGAGGCTGGCAGCGAAATCTTGAAACACCGCCGATTGCGCGCGTCGCAGATGGTAGCCGAGGAGATCGGGCAGCAAGCTGAAATTCGCGTCTTGGACCTTGCTTTTTGGGGTGTCGCTTTTCGCCACTTTCGCTTTCGCCATGCAGCGAAAATAGAGCTTGCATCTCTCGCATGCCAGGATCGCAAATCGGGCAAGCAGTGATTTTTTGCAAGCAATTCCAAGCGCCTGTTCGCCTGTGACGCGGGTCCGTATTTCTCACAAAAAAAGCCGATTGAAAAAGTCTTGCCCGTACCCACTTACAAATTCAGAAGCGCGGCGAGTTCGCTCGTTGCCGGCCTGTAGGTGTTCCCCCGAGCCCAACAGGTCCCCCCCGCAAAGGGGCTTCGAGCGCCCGGTTACCCCCCTAGCCGGGCGCTTTTTCTTGCCCGAATTCTTGCGCGAATTTTAGTTTGCGCGCATGCGACCCGCGCCCCTTCGACAAGGTCAGGACCAACCTAGGTCGCGTGTGCTTGGCTTTGCCCGTTTTGACGCACTCGCTCCGTTTTGACATTCGCGTCAAAAAGTGAGATTGTTGGGGTACCAAACAATCTCGAATGCCTCGCCATGGCCGTTCGCAAAGGACGGGTTGCGCGGGGCATCGGTGCCGGAGGCAGGTGAATGACAATGACCAGCGATACCGCGCAGCTCGACCGTCCCGTCGAACGGACCGACGATTTCGTCCATACGGGTCCGGGCACCCTGGCCGGGCGATATCTTCGCCGCTTCTGGCAACCGGTTTACGTCGCCGACAAGCTGCCCGAGGGAAGGATCGTGCCGGTCCGGATCCTCAGCGAGGATCTGGCGCTCTATCGCGGTGAAAGCGGGAAGGCGCATCTGATCAGCAATGAGTGCCCCCATCGGCTGACCCGCCTGCATATCGGCTGGATCGAAGGCGAAACCGTTCGCTGCCGCTATCACGGCTGGCGCTTCGACGAGGCCGGACACTGTGTCGAGCAGCCGGCCGAACCAAATCCGTTCTGCGATCGGGTGAAGAAACTCGCCTCCTATCCGACGCATGAAGCGCACGGCCTGATCTTTGCGTATTTCGGCGAAGGCGAGCCGCCCGCTTTCCGTCCGCTGCCGGGTCTCGAAGACGGTGTGAAGGAAAACTGGACGATCTCTCCCTCGGCCGAGATGATCCCGTGCAATTATTTTCAGAGCGCCGAGAACATCATGGACGATGTCCATGTCAACTTCGCGCATCGCGACCACCTCGTGAACACGGCGGCGCGCCCGTTCATTCCGACCAAGACCTGGGCCGAGGAAACACCGTTCGGGCTCACGCAATTCCAGCAGCGTGGGGAGAAAACCGACAAGATTCACTTCACCATGCCGAACCAGTGCTTCCTCTCCCACCCGCTACGCACGGCGCGGGATGACAAACCCTTCTGGTTCAAGGCGCTCTTCTGGTACGTGCCGATCGACGACGAGAGTCATTATCACTTCCTGATCATGGTCTATCACACCAAGCGCCGCGACCGTCCCGACGCCACGCCCATCCACGAGGAGATCGAAGCGATCCTCGCCGGGACCAAGACCTGGGCCGACGTCGCGAAGCACCCGAACATCATCCGCATTCAGGACGGCGTGTCGATCTGCGGCCAAGGCAAGATCGAAGACCGCTCGCGCGAGCAACTGGGCCGATCGGACGCCGCGCTGGTGATGTTGCGCCGGATGTGGCGCAGCCAGCTCGAAGCGCTCGCCAACGGACAACCGCTGAAAGAGTTCGGTACGCCGGATCCAAAGGCACTGCAGACGGAAGAGTTCGACGCGATGGGCTTCAACGCCTGAGCGGCGGTCTGACCGAAGAGCTGATCTGACCTAAGGTCGTCGCACTCGCGAGCAGGAATTGCTATCTCTCCGCATTGTCTTTGATGTGGGGCGAGCGTGACGGAACCTTTGGTCATTGCGCAGCAGGGCTATTTCTTCGCCGGCGGCAAATATGAGGAGCGCGACGGTCAGCAGGTTCTGACCGGCCAGCTCTATGTCGAGTTTCAGATCCCGGCCGCCCAGCGCTGCCCCTATCCGGTGATCATGGTCCATGGCGGCGGCCAATCGGGTACGAATTTCACCGGCACGCCGGATGGCCGCGACGGCTGGGCGCAGCATTTCCTGCGCCGCGGCCACGCGGTCTATGTCGTCGATCAAGTTGGTCGCGGTCGCTCGATCTACCGTTCCGGCGTCTATGGCGCGCTGCGCTATCCCGAAGTCGCGCGCGCGCAAGAGCGTTTCATCGCGATGAAGCGGTTGAAGCTCTGGCCGCAGGCCGAAAAGCATACGCAATGGCCGGGCGGCGATGCGCCGGGCGATGCCGTCTTCGACGAATTCATCGCCTCGCAGTTGCCCAGCCTCACCGACATGACGGAGCAGCAGAAGCTCAACGTACCGGCGCTGATCGCGCTGATCGACAGGATCGGCCCGTCGATCCTGCTGACCCATTCGCAATCGGGCTCTTTCGGCTGGCCGGTCGCCGATGCGCGGCCCGAGCAGGTGAAGGCGCTGCTCGCGATCGAACCGAACGGTCCGCCTTTTCATGATGTCGGCATCGACTATCTCGGCCCGCCCGAGCAATACAAAACCGGCGCGCTGGCGCGACGCTACGGGCTCAGCGATTTGCCACTGACCTTCGATCCGCCGCTCGCGCCGGGCGAGACGCTCGCCTTCGAGCGCGAAGCCGAGATTCCGGCGCCCGGCACGGCGCGCGGCTGGCTGCAGAAAACGCCGGCGCGGCAACTACCCCATCTCAAGAAAATGCCGATCCTCGTTTTGACCGCCGAAGCGTCCTATCACGCGATCTATGATCATCTGACCGTGCGTTTCCTCGAGCAGGCCGGCGTGAAGCCGAGCTTCATTCGCCTCGAAGATCGCAATATCCGCGGCAATGGCCATATGTTGATGCTCGAGAAGAACAATCATGAGATCGCAACGGTGATTATGGATTGGCTCGCGACCGCGCTCTGATCGGATTTTTTTTAGATGGCTCTCAACCTTGTCACCTGGAACATCAACTCGGTGCGGCTGCGCATCGATCTCGTCAAACGCGTCGTCGACGAGCTGAAGCCCGATATCTTCTGCTTGCAGGAGACGAAGACACCGGACGAATTCTTTCCGCGCGAAGCCGCCGAGGCGATGGGCTTCCAGCATATGCTCGTTCACGGCATGAAGGGCTATAACGGCGTCGCCATTCTCTCGAAGCTGCCGCTCGACAAGTCGCGGAACGAAGGCTGGTGCGGCAAGACCGATTGCCGCCATATCATCGCCGAGCTGCCGAACGGCATCGAGCTGCACAACGTCTATGTGCCGGCGGGCGGTGACATTCCCGATCCGGAAGAGAATCCGAAATTCGCGCATAAGCTGCGCTTCATCGACGAGGTCGCGGGCTGGTTCAAGGGCCAGCGAGCCAGCGACAAGCCGATGATCCTCGTCGGCGACCTCAACGTCGCGCCGCTCGAGACCGATGTCTGGTCGCATAAGCAATTGCTAAAAGTCGTCAGCCACACGCCGGTCGAGGTCGAGAAATTCGGCCGCATGCAGGAATCGGCGAGCTTCGTCGATGCGGTGCGCCATTTCATCCCGCCCGAGCAGCGGCTTTACACCTGGTGGAGCTATCGCGCGCGCGATTGGGCTGCCTCCGACCGCGGCCGCCGCCTCGATCATGTCTGGGTGACGCCGGTGCTGAAAGATCGTCTCGCCGGCGCCGCGGTCCACAAGGACTCGCGCAATTGGGAGCTCTGCTCCGATCACGTGCCGGTGCTGGTCAGGTTGTACGAGTAGCGCTTCGCCGCAGCTTAGAGCCAGCACTCCCACTTACCTCATCGCTGAGCGGAGCCGGCGCGTAGCGACGCTCAGTTCAGGAGAGTGCGTCTCGGCCCGAACTAACCGGTGACCCGGTACAGGTGCTCACGCGCATCGCGGGCGCCTTCGGGCGGGGGCAGCGCTTCCCAGCCCGGCAATTCGAGCGTGGCTTCGGCGATGACGATCGCGCCGGGCCGCAGCAGCGGCGCGAGCAGCGGCGCCAATTCCGCCGCGGCACGTGCCGGCGCCGGAAAATTCAGATAGGCGAAAGCTGCTTCGCGGCGCCAGCGTTCCCAGGCCTGCGGCAAGGTGTCGGACGGATCGCCGATAATGCGATGCTCGGGCTGCGGCGGCGCGGTGTCGGGCGCGCTGATCGCTGTATCGAACACGAAGAGATCGCGGCGGCGCAGGATCTCATGCAGATGATCGTAAGCCGCGCCATCGCCCCAGCCGATTTGCAGTGCCGGACCGGGAAGCTGAGTGATAAGCGAAGCGGCGCGCTCGAGACCGGCGCGCTGCGACATCAATCGGCGGATGAGAAGGTCGAGCGCGCTCACGCGATAACTTTGGCCGTTCTTATGGCACCAGGCGGTAGCCGCCCGGCTCCGTGATGAGGATCTCGGCTTTCGTCGGATCGCGTTCGATCTTCTGGCGCAGCCGATAGACATGGGTCTCGAGCGTGTGCGTGGTCACGCCCGAATTATAGCCCCACACTTCGTTCAAAAGGATCGCGCGACCGATCGTCTTCTCGCCGGCGCGATAGAGGTATTTGAGGATCGCGGTCTCTTTCTCCGTCAAGCGCACCTTGCGGCGCTTGGCGTCGTCGATCAGCGTCTTGGCGCTCGGCCGGAAGGTGTAGGGGCCAATGGCGAAGACGGCATCTTCCGATGCCTCATGCTGGCGGAGCTGCGCGCGCAGCCGCGCGAGCAGCACATTCAGGCGGAAGGGCTTGGTGATGTAGTCATTGGCGCCGCTATCGAGGCCGAGGATCGTATCGGCTTCGCCATCGGCGCCGGTCAGCATCAGGATCGGCGCGCGCACGCCGTTGCGCCGCATGACGCGACAAAGCTCGCGCCCATCCATATCGGGCAGGCCGACATCCAAGAGGATCGCGTCGAAATACTGCGTCTTGGTCGCTTCCAGCGCGTCGCCCCCGGTGCCGGCCTCGGCGGCGGAGAATTCCTCATGCAACTGCAGTTGCTCGGCCAGCGAATGGCGCAGCGCCTCGTCGTCGTCGATGATCAGTATCTTGCGGCCTGCGCTCATATGCTTCCTGTTCGTCTGCTGCCGGCCCCCTTTATAAGGGGACGGTGCGGCCGCTTATCCCCGGCTACCGTTCGACCTCGACGCCCTTCCAGAAAGCGACGTAGTTCTTGATCTGCGCGGCGGCGGACAGTGGCTCAGGATAATACCACGCCGCATCCTTGTTCTCGGCGCCGTCGACCGCGACCATGAAATAGTGCGCTGTGCCCTTCCAATGACACTGACTCGTGGTCGGGCTGTCCTTGAAATACCGTTTGTCGATCGTCTCGGGCGGGAAATAGACGTTGCCTTCGACGATCTCGAAGCTCGGGCTCTCAGCGAGCACCTTGCCGTGCCAAACTGCTTTTGCCATCGGGTGCCTCCTTGGCGCGGCTTCACGGCCTCGCCTCCTGAATTAAGGCTGGGCCGTATTTAAGCAGGCAAAGCCAAGAGGTCGCAATGGCCGACGGTCAGGCCCAGGCGCCCCTCGGCGAGGAGCGCGCGGCGGGTCTTTTCCCACACAGCGATCCGGTCGGCCGCTTCGGGCGCCGCCTCGCGCGCGGCGCCGGCTTCGCCCGCGATCAGCGCCGCCAGCAGCGCTTCATCGCGGGGTCCCCCGGCGTTTAGTCCCAGGCGCCAGTCGCTGGCCGCACGCTCGACGCGGAAGCCGGCCTGCCGTAACAGCGCTTCCACGGCGTCGGACGCCGCGGCGCCGAGTGCCGCACCGAAATCCTTGACGCGGTGCTGATGCGCGGCGAAGGCCTTGGCGATCAGCGCATCATCATCGCGTTGCGGCTGCCATTCGCGGCGGCCATCGACCGTGAGCACGGCGAGGAAGGGCACGCGCCGCGCGGCGAGGATTGCGACGAAGCGCTCGAGCCATTCCTGTGAGACGAGATCGAAGAAGGACGCGGCGGTGATGCCGTCGAACGCGATCTCCTCGAGGCTCGCCAAATCATGATCGAGATCGAGCGGCAGCGCTTTGATCTGCCACTGCGCTGGCCGTGCCTCGATCGACGCGCGTCCGCCGCCGGCGGTGATCGGATACCCTTGCCGCCGCGCCCACAGTGTGAACTCCTCGCCCTGCGCCGCGAGCAGATCGCGATCGCGATCGATCAAGCGCCAATGCTGATCGCCGCTGATGCGTGGCAACAGCGCGCGCGTGTTGGCGCCGCTTCCGGCCGCGAGATCGATAAGCTGCAAGGGGTGTTTTGACGGCAGGGCGGCGGCGAAGCCGCGCGCCAGTGCTGGGCTGCGCGCAGCAAGATCGGCGCTCTCGCGCAGTCTTAACCAGTCCAGTGCGAAGTGCTCGCTCACGCAGCGAGCCGCATCACCGCGTCGCGCCACTGTCCCACGGCTTGCGGCCAATCGGGCAGCGCGGCGCCGGCGCGGCGCGCACCTTCGCTGAGCTTCGCCAGCAGCTTGCGATCGCTGATCGCGCGGCCGAGCGCTTCGCGGAGCGCGTCGACATCGCCCGGCGGCACGAGGAGGCCGGCGCTTTGCGGCACCGTGTAGGGAATAGCACCGCCGGTGGTGGCAACGATCGGCAGGCCATAAGAAAGCGCCTCGGCATAGGCCATGCCGTAGCCTTCGTGAAACGACGGCAGCACGAAGAGATCGGCTTCGTCATAAGCGAGCGGCAATTGCTGCGGCTGCCGTTCGCCGAGCAGGCGGACATTTGTCTCGAGATGATTGCGCGTGATCAGATCGCGCAGCTCGGCGACGCAATCGAGATCGCGCGTCAGACTGCCGATGCAATCGAGCCGCCAGGCATCGCGATCGATCCCGGCCAGGGCTTCGATCAGCAAGCGATGGCCTTTGCGCGGCGTGATGGTCGCGACCGAAAGCAAGCGAAGCTGATCGCGGAATTTCTCGCGCTTGCGCGAGGAGACGCCGCGCGTCGTGCCCGGCGGCGTGACCACGATGCGGTTGGCATCGACGCCGTAATTGATCAGCACATCGGCGGTGTTCTGGCTCGGGCAGAGGATGCCGCGCAGCAGCGGCAGCAGCCGGCCTTCGGTGGCTTGAAAACGCGCGGTCTTGCGAACCGTCAATCCGGTCTCGTCAGCGAGCGCATGATGGACGAAGCCGATCAGCTTCAAGCGTTGCGCTTCCGCGGCAAGACAATCGCTGAAGCCCAAGAGGCCCAGTCCGTCGATGATCGCGATCGAGCCATCCGGCAGCTCGGCCAGCGCCTTCGCCGCTGCTTCATGCGCCGCCGGATCGGCATCGGGAAACTGCCCGGCAAGCTCGACGACCGAGACATGATCGCCACGCGCGCGCAAATCCCAGATGATCCGGCGCGCGAAGATATAGCCGCCGGTGACCTGATCGATCGGCCCAGGAACGATCAGCGCAAGCTTCACGCCAACAATCCCTCGAAGGCTGCCCAGGCGACGGGCGATTCGCGCAAGGTGATCCGCATGGCGGTCAATGCGCCGGCGGTGCCGTCGCCGAGCGCACCCGCGGCGATGCGCGTCTTGAGGCGACGGAAAATCTCGCCGGCGAGGAATTCGGTGGTGGTGTTGCGGCCTTTGAAGGCCGGCACATCGTCGAGATTGCGGTAATTGATCTCGCCGAGCACGGCTTTCAGCGTGTCGAGCGCCTTGCCGATATCGCAGACGAGACCATCGGCATCGAGCTCGGCGCGGCGCACTTCCATCTCGACCGCGTAAGTCGCGCCATGGAGACGCTGCGCCGGACCAAAAATCTCGCCCACAAAACTATGCGCAATCATGACGTGATCGCTGACGGTAAGCGTATACATCCCTCGAAAACCTTAACGATATCGCACGATCTCGGCCAGCGCGCCGTCCGGCGCGGCCGCGAGTTGTGCCATGCGCTGCGGCAGCGTGTCGAGCGTGCAGTGCCCGGTAATAAGCCGGTCGTAGACGGAATCGGCCAGCAAAGCCAGTGCCAGCCCCAGACGGTCGCGGTGAGTTCGCCGGGCACGGCGCGCCGGTGCTACCGCACCGACTTGCGAGGCGATCAACTGCAAGCGGCGTTGATGAAAGGCCTCGCCGAGCGGCGCCGTCACCGGCTTGTTCCCGTACCAGCTGAGCTCGATCAGCTTGGCCTCGAAGCCGGCGATGCGTAGCGCCGTCGCCAGCCCGGCATCGCTCGCGCTGGTATGGAAAACGATATCGCAATCGTCCTGCGCCGCCTCGGGCGCCGCGAAGCTGCAACCGAGCGCCGCGGCGATGCTCGCGCGCCGCGGATCGATATCGATCAGCTCGACGCGCGTGGCTGGAATTTTCGCGGCAAGCGACGCGATGAAGCAGCCGACCACGCCGCCGCCGACGATGGCGATGCGATCGCCGAGACGCGGTGCCGCATCCCACATCGCGTTGAGCGCGGTTTCCATATTCGCGGCGAGCGCCGCGCGCTCATCGGGTACGTTCTCGGGCACCGGCACGACGGCATCTGCCGGCACGATGTAGAGATCTTGATGCGGATAGAGGCAGAAGACACGCTGGCCGCGCAGCGCCGCCGGTCCTGCCTCGATCGTGCCGACCGAGGCATAGCCGTATTTCACCGGCGCCGGAAAATCGCCGTCCTGAAAGGGACAGCGCATCGTTTGATATTCGCTCGGCGGCACGCGGCCGAGGAAGACGAGGCTCTCGGTGCCGCGGCTGATCGCGCTGGCGCTGGCGCGGATCAGCACCTCGTTGGCGGCGGGCGCGGGCAGGTGCTGATGGCGGATTTCACCGCGGCCGGGCGCGACGAGCCAGAAAGCGCGCCCAGCGTCACTCATCCTGGGCGTCACTTATCCTGGGCCTCGCTCATTTCCCCTCGCTTATCTCTAAAGCCCGAAAACGCACTCGAATAGCGTGTCGGCCCCCAATGACAAACGGCGGATCGGCGGACGCAGGCCGAGACCCGGCTCGCTGATCGGCGGCAGAACGATGCTCGGCCGGCCCGAGCCGAGAATGACGGGCGCGACGGTGATCTGCAGCCGGTCGAGACAGCCATCGCGCAGGAAGTTCGAGATCGTGACGCCGCCGCCTTCGATGAAGAGCCAATGGAGGCCGCGCGCGGCGAGCGCGTCGCGGATCGCCTTCGGCGCGATCACGGATCCATCGCACGGCAGCATGATGGTCTCGACATCCGGAGCCGCTTTGCCGCTGGGGCGATCGGCCGCGGCGATCACGATCGTGCGCGTGCTGCGGTCGGTAAACACCTTGTGATGTGCTTCGAGCTTCCTTTGAGGGTCTATGACGATACGGACCGGATGCGTGCCGCTGCAGCGCCTGACCGTGAGCATCGGATTGTCATGCAGCACCGTATCGGCACCGACCACAACGGCGTCCGCCAGGGCGCGCATACGATGGGTATGGCAAAGATCTTCCTCGCCGGAAATCCAGCGCGACGCACCGTTCATCGACGCGATCTTGCCGTCGAGACTTTGCGCGAGATGCGCCACGATAAAGCTCTGCCCCAGCGCGACGGCGCAAAGCGGGCCGTAGAGCGCTTCGAGCTCGCCCGCGCCGATACTGCCGAGAGGTGCGCCGCGCCGATGGGCGAGCACTGCTCGCCATTGCGCTTCGCTGCGCCCTCTTATGTCTCCTTCCGCGGCCATGCTAAGGCTTCCCCTGAACGACGCATAATGAGGCAGGGATTGGTCATTGCGTAGAAACAATTTTTCGCGAGCAACGATCCCACAGCCTTTCGGGGCCGCCAATTGGGTGACTGCCGCCCGGGCGGTCTACGCCACCTGTCTCCTCGGCTATGGAATTTGGGCACTGGCGGTCGATTACCTGCCGAGTCCGACCTTGCGCTGGTTCTGGGTCGTGGGCGCGCTCGGCGCGCTGGCGCTCGATGGCGTCGATGGCCGGCTCGCGCGACGACTGGGCCAGATCAGCGCTTTCGGCGCGCGTTTCGATATGGAAACCGATGCCGCGACCGTGCTCGGGCTCAGCCTGATGGTCTGGCTCAGCGATCAGGCCGGGCCGTGGGTACTGGCAACCGGCCTGATGCGCTATATCTTTGTCGGGGGAAGCTGGGTTTGGCCGGCTTTGGCGGCGCCCTTGCCGCCGCGGAAACGCCGCCAAGCCATCTGTGTTGTGCAGGTGGCGGTGCTGATCCTGGCCGTGGTGCCGGGCGTGCTGCCCGAATGGGCGAGCCCGCTCTGCCTCGCCGGGCTGGCGGGGCTGGTCTATTCCTTTGCGGCCGATGTCGCGTGGCTGCTGGCGAGCCGTGCCGGCGAGAAAAAAGAGGCGGTGGTTTGAGTATTTCCGAGCCCGACACCCCAAAGACCCCCGACACCCCAAAGAGCAGGGACACGCATTTATTGCGCCGTGTCGATCGCGTGATCGGCGATCTGCGCCGCGGTTTAGTCGCGATCGTCGAAGGCGATAGCGCCGCGCTGGCGCTGCAAGCTGCGGAGACAACGACGGCCGCCAGCCTCGCGCAGCTCGCTTCGCTGGACGGCGGCAAGTTGTCGCTCGCCCTCACCCGCCGCCGCGCCGCCGCGCTCGGTCTCACCGCGACGCCCAGCGAGCCGCGCGGCTCGAGCGTGCTGGCGCTGCCGCGCGATACGCAGCCGCATTTCGTCCACACGCTCGCCGATCCCGGCGCGGCGGTCGCGGGTCTCGGTGTCGACGCGCCCGATGGCGACCGCCTCGTCGACGCGGCAATCGAGCTGGTGAAGCTGACGCGGCTCTTGCCCGCGGCCGTGATCGTCTCGCTCACGCCGGCGGTAGCGAAGCGCATCG
>DATMZZ010000112.1:0-10852 GCA_035573175.1 Allostellaceae bacterium | reverse complement strand
GCTCTCAGCGACGACAACAAATCTCCCGAGGCCCATCAGAGGGAGCGGCTTGCCCGGCTGGGCATCGCGCCACACCGCCTTGAAGCGCTCGTAGCAATCCTGCGTCGGCTTGACCTGGTCGAGCTCGATCACCTGCAGGCCGCGCTTGGCCGCGCGCTCGGCGCTGTCGACGGCGTGCACGCCGTACCAGATCGGCGGATAGGGTTTTTGCAGCGGCTCGATCGCCAGCGGGAACGAGTCGATGTCGTAATACTTGCCGTGGAAATCGACCGTCTGATGCGTCAGGCCCTGGATGATCGCTTCGAGCGCCTCGGCATATTTCGCCTGCGCCTCGGCGTAATCCTCGCCGAAGAATTGGAGCTCGCGCGGCGAGGAGCCGCGTCCGAAGCCGATATCGAGCCGGCCTCGGCTCATCTGATCGAGCATGCAGATCTCTTCGATCATGCGCAGCGGGTGATAAAGCGGCAGCGCGTAGACCATCGGCCCGAAGCGCAGCTTCTTCGTCCGCTGCGCGATCGCGGCGAGGAAGAGGCTGGGCGAGGGCGCCGTGCCGATCGGTGTCCCGTGATGCTCGGCGACGTGGTAGCTGTAAAAGCCGAACCGATCGTAGGCCTCGATGATCTTGAGCCGTGCTTCGTAATAATCCGCAAGCGGGAGGTTCGGGTTGCGGTCGAGGTGATCGAAAATGCCGAATTCCATGATGCGCCCGTCTGTAAGAAACTCCTCATCCTGAGGAGCAATCCGAAGGATTGCGTCTCGAAGGACGCTGGGGAGCTTACCAAATCGCGGCCGGCATGGCAGTCTCGGGGGATAAGGGAGGATGCGATGCCCAACGTCACGATCACGGCCGCGGATGGCGGTCATTTCTCCGCCTATCTCAGCCTGCCGAAGAATGCGAGTGCCAAGGCGCCAGGCATCGTCATGATGCAGCAGATTTTTGGCGCCAATGCCGAGATGCGCGGCTTTACCGATGATTACGCGGCGCAGGGCTATGTCGCGATCTGCCCCGATCTCTTCTGGCGGCTCGAGCCGAGCGTCGAGATCGATCCGCTGGCGCCCGATGGTTTTCAGAAAGCGCTCACCTACGCGCCGCGCTTCAATGCCGATCAGGGCGTCGAGGATCTGAAGGCCGCGGTCGCGTTCCTACGCGCACATCCCGCCTGTAACAGCAAGATCGGGACCGTCGGCTATTGCCTCGGTGGGTTGCTCGCTTATCTCATGGCGGCGCGCAGCGACGCTGATTGCAATGTCGGCTATTTCGGCGTCGGCATCGAGAAACGGCTCGGCGAGGCCGCGAATGTCGAAAAGCCGCTGCTGTTGCATATCCCGGAAAACGATCGCCATTGCCTGCCCGAGGCCCAAGCGCAGACCAAAGCCGCGCTCGCGGGCCGCGCGGAGCTTTGCTCCTATCCGGGTGCCGATCACGCATTCAACCGCGTCGGCGCGAAGAGTTACAACAAGGAAGTAACGGCGCTCGCCGATGATCGGACGGCGAATTTCCTACGGCGGCACTTAGGCCGCTGAGCCGGAATTGCCGAGCAGACGGAAGATCGTCGTGACCAATTCGGAATCGTTGATCGGCTTGTCGAAATAGGCGAGGGCGCCGGCCTTGGTCGCGCGTGCCTTGAGCGTCTGGTCGCCGCCGCCGGTCACCAGGATCACCGGCACCCGCAGATTGGCACCATCATCCGATTCGAGGAATTCGACACCGGTTTCGCCCGGCAGGTGATGGTCGAGGATCAGGCATTGCCGCTCTTCCTTCCGGAACTCGCGGAAGAAGTCGCGCGTCGAGCCGTAATCCCGGACGTAGCAGCCATGCGATTCGAGCAGCAGCTTCAGCGAATCCCGCACTGCCTCATCATCATCGACGATAAAGATGGTCTCGCCGCTCATCTCCGTAATGATGCCCGCCTCGTCCGGAAAAAGCAAAAACCCGTCGAAAGCCAAGGACATCCCTTTCTTTTAGGGCACCGGGCCAATATCCGGTCCGATGCCTGTCCCCCAACCATCAAAACCCTATCACGCCCGGGGTCCTATTCCTTGATCTGCCGCAAATATGCGTGGTTTTGCGTAGGAGCCGCCGACCTGCCCTTGTCCGGGCGCGGCGGATTCGGGAGAATGCCTGCGGCAAAACGGCAGGGAGGGTCTCATGCGCCGGGTGGGTCGGAACAGCTTTACCGAAATCTATTTTCGCGGGTGCAATCCGAGCTTTATCGAGACCAGCGACGGCTATGTCATGATCGACTCGCCGCAAATCCCGATGGATGCGATGCGCTGGCGCGAAATGATGGAGGAAAAGGCGCCGATCCGTTACCTGATCAATACCGAGCCGCATGGCGACCACATTGCCGGCAACGCTTATTTCAAGGGCGTCACCGTCGTCGGCCAGGTCAAGCTGCAGGAATGCTTCGATCGCTATCTTAACCAATTCGGTTCGCTGGAAGACAAGCGCGAGCGGATGAAGGCCAGCGATCCGGACAGCGTTTGGCTCGTCGGACATCCCGATTATCTGGACAGCAACAAGCCGAGCGTCACCTTTACCGACAGGCTCACGATTCACCTCGGCCAGCACACCTTCAACATCATGCACCATGCCGGCCATACCGGGCCGCAGACGACGATCCACGTGCCCGAGGAAGGCGTCGTCTTCACCGGCGATAACATCTTCCACAAATGCCGCACTTGGCTGCAGGAATGCGATCCTTGGGAATGGCTCGATTCCCTGAAGGCGATCGAGGCGCTCGATGTCGAGACGATCATTCCCGGCCACGGCGAGCCCTGCAAGAAGGCCTACATCAAGGAGCAGGCGCAGATTGTCGAGAACTGGGTCGGCCTGGTCGAGCGTTTCGTCGATCGCGGTCTCAGCCCCGAAGATGCGCTGAAAGAGCCGATCGAGGTCACCAAGCAGGACCCGTATCCGATCGGTCAGAATCTCTTCCCGCATGATCAGCGCCTGACCGGCCTCATCATCAACAATCTGCACAAGCGTATTCTCGAAAAGAAGCAACAGGCGCGCGCGTAAACGTTCGCCTAAAGGGAGGAGCCGATGGGACAGTTCGCGCTCGGCCAATCCGTGCCGCGTACCGAAGACCCGCGCCTGCTTACGGGGCGCGGGCGCTACACGGATGATTTCACGCTGCCGCGGCAGGCCTATGGCTATGTCCTGCGTTCGCCGCATGCGCATGCCCGGATCAAAAGCGTCGATGTCCGCGCGGCGCAGCAGATGCCGGGCGTGCTGGCGGTGCTGACCGGCGCCGATTGGGCGGCGGAGAAATACGGCACGATGCTGCCGGTCATGCCGCGCAAGCGGCGCGACGGCTCGCCCATGTATCTGCCGCACCGGCCCTCTCTTGCCAACGAGCGGGCGATGCTGGTCGGCGATCCCGTCGCCTTCATCGTCGCCGAGAGCGTCAATCTCGCCAAGGACGCGGCCGAGCGCGTTGAGGTCGAATACGAGATGCTGCCGGCGCTTACCGATACTGCCGTGGCCGGTTCTACGAACGCGCCGAAGCTCTGGGCCGATTGCGCCAATAACGAATGCTTCTTCTACACGCTCGGCGACAAGGCAACCGTCGATGCGGCTTTCGCGCGCGCGCATCACGTGACGAAGCTCAGGATGGTGTTCAACCGCATCACCGCCGCAACCATGGAGCCGCGTGGCTGCATCGCCGATTACGACGACCGGCTCGAGCGCTATACGATCTATGTCGGCACGCAGCGGCCGCACCTGACCCGCGCCGATTTGGCCGCCAAAGTCTTCCATAAGCACGAGACGCAATTCCGCATCGTCGCCGGCGACGTCGGCGGCTCCTTCGGCATGAAGGGCAGCCATTTCCCCGAATACCAGCTTGCGGCCTGGGCTTCACAGAAGGTCCACCGTCCGGTGAAATGGATCAGCGAGCGCAGTGAGGGCATCCTCAGTGACGATCACGATCGCGACCACATTGCCGAAGGCGAGCTCGCGCTCGACAAGGACGGCAAGTTTCTTGCCATGCGGCTCTATCAGGTCTCGAATATCGGCGCCTACATGGCGCCGGGCGGCGTGATCTCGCCGACCGCGCATCTCGGCGGCCTCGCCGGCACCTATACGACGTCGGCGATCTATGCCGAAGTCTCGGCGGTCTTCACCAACACGACCAGCATCGGTCCCTTCCGCGGCTCCGGTCGGCCGGAAGCCTCGTATTATTCCGAGCGGCTGATCGATAATGCCGCGCGCGAGATGGGTATCGATCGAGCCGAGCTTCGCCGCCGCAATACCGTGCCGGCGAGCGCGATGCCGTTCAAGACCGGCCTCGTCTTCACCCTCGATAGCGGCGAGTTCGAGAAGAATCTCGACATGGCCCTGCACATGGCCGGCTACAAGGATTTCGAGCAGCGCCGCGCCGAGGCCAAGACGCGCGGCAAGCTGCGCGGCATCGGCTTCGCCAACATCATCGAGCAAACCTCGCAGACCTTCGGCGAGACGGTGATGGTGAAATTCGATTCCGGCGGCACGGTGACCGTGATTCCCGGCTCGATCTCGCACGGTCAGGGCCACGACACGATGTACAAGATCATTTTGTCGGAGAAGCTTGGAGTCGATTCAAACGATATCCGCGTCCAGATGTGCGACACCGACATGGCGCCAGACGGCGGCGGCACCTATGCCTCGCGTACGGCGGTCTTGGGCGGCAGCGCCGCGACCATGTCGGCGGAGAAAATCATCGCCAAGGCAAAGAAGATCGCCGCGCATATGATGGAAGTGTCCGACAGCGACGTCGAGTTCGACCGCGGCAAGTTCAACGTCGTCGGCACCGATAAAAGCGTCAATTGGAAAGAGGTGGCGGCCGTTGCCTATGCGCCGTCGCGCTTGCCGAAAGGCGTCGAGCAGGGACTTTTCGAAACCTCGGCCTTCCATCCCGAGATCCCGAATTTCCCCAATGGCTGCCATGTCTGCGAGGTCGAGATCGATCCCGAGACCGGTGTGACCGATGTGCTGCGCTATTGCGTCGTCGACGATGTCGGCACGGTGATCAATAGCTTGACGCTCGCTGGCCAGATCCATGGCGGTGTCGGCCAGGGCATCGGCCAGTGCTTCACCGAGAACCTCGTCTACGATCCGAAATCGGGCCAATGCCTTACCGGCTCGTTCATGGATTACGGCATGCCGCGGGCCTCGGATATGTGCAGCTTCGAGACCGAGGAGAATCCGGTGCCGACCAAGACCAACCCGCTCGGCGTCAAAGGCGCGGGCGAGGCAGGCAATGTCGGCGCACTCGCCGCGATCATGAATGCGGTGGTCGATGCGCTGGTGCCGCTCGGCATCACCCATATCGACATGCCGGCCACGCCGCATCGTGTGTGGCAGGCGATCCAAGCGGCGAGGAAATAGCCATGCCTCATGATCTTTCCGCCTTCAAGGATGCCGTCGGCGCCTCGAGCCCGGTCGCGACCGAGCTTGTGACCACGGGGCCGGTGGCGCGGCTCGCCGCGACTTTCGGCATCGACAATCCGGCGTCGAAGCCGGGCGATGTCCTGCCGCCGGGCTGGGCCGATCTCTATTTCGGCTCGCTGCATCGCCCGAACAACATGCGGGCGGACGGGCAGGCGGCGAAAAGCAGCTGGATGCCGACCATCCCCTTCAGCTTCATTCGCATCGGCGGCGACCGCACCGAGTTTCCCGGCGATGTCCGTATCGGCGACGAGGTGAAGCGCGTCACCAAGATCAAGGAAGTCACGCCGAGCCCGAGCGGCGATAGCCTGCGCATGGTTCAGCGCAGCGAGACCACCGGCCCGCGCGGCCTCGCCATCGTCGAGGAACGCGAATTCGTCTACTTCGACGGCCACGGCGCCGCGGCCGCGCCGGCACCGAAGCTGCCCGCCGCCGTGTGGAAGAAGCCGCTCGATCCGTCGCCGGTGCTGCTCTTCCGCTATTCGGCGCTGCGCTTCAACAGTCACCGCATCCATTACGACCGCAAATATGCGATGGAGGTCGAAGGCGCGCCGGGATTGATTGTTCAATCGTCGCTGCTTGGGCAACTCCTGATCGAATTATGCCGCGAGAACCTGCCGCAAAAGCCGCTGACTGCCATCAGCCGCGTCAATCGCCAAGTCGTGCACGATACCGGCCCGATCACGCTTTGCGGTGCGCCCAGTGCCGACGGCAAATCGGCGACGGTGTGGGTCGCCGATCAGGCCGGCCAGCCTGCCCTGCATGGCGAGGCGAATTTCGCTTGAGCCAATTCCCTCTCCGCCCTTGAGGGCGGAGAGGGTAGGGTGAGGTGGGTGATTCGATGGTTGCGGCACACCTCACCCTCCCGATCGCTGACGCGATCGGGCCCCTCCCTCTCCCCGCAAGCGCGGAGAGGGGCTTAGTGCTTACCTCTTCGCCTTATACGCGTCGGTCGCCGCGGCTGAAGCAGCGCCGGCTTCTTGCCGGAATTCATTGATCACCGCCGCCGTCGTTTTATAGCTCGCGGCGCGCAGCGCGTTGGCTTTGCTGAAATGCGGCTTCACGAATTCGGCGATCAGCTCGAAGCTGCGCTGCTGGGCCGGCCAGGGCGCGAGGTCGTTACCGAAGAGCAGGACCGTGCCGAAGCCGCCGAGCTTCTGGCGCACGCGCTCGATCTCGCGGATCGCGTCATCGGGTGTACCGATTATCGCGACTTGCTTCTCCAGCGCGGCGGCGACGAGGTCGTCGGTGTCGCGCGGGATCGCCGGCGGGGCGGGGACGATGTCGTTTGAGTAATTGTTGAACTCGCGGAATCCCCAGGCTGCATCGGCATAGGCTTTCTCGCGCGTCTCGGCGACATGCATCATCAGCGTGATGCGCCATTTGCCGCGATCCGGCACATGGCCGTTCTTTCTGCTCTCGGCCTCGTAGATGCCCCAATTGGCGACGTGATGGTCGAGCACCGCATCGCTCATCGGCCCGAGCGTCAGCAGGCCGAGGCCGTACTTGGCCGCGGCGACCACGCCGGCCGGTGAGCGGATCACCGTCACCGCCATTTCCATCATCGGCCTTGTGAAGCAGCCGACGCTGAGCTGCGCCTTATGCAGGTCGAACCAGCTCGCTTTGTGCGTGACGGTCTCGCCCTTCATTAGCGCGACGACGATTTCGAGGCTTTCCTCCATCCGACCGCGCAGCTCGGAGACGGGAATGCCGAGCATCGTCGCATCGCTCGGCAGCGCGCCGGGGCCGACACCGAATATCGCGCGGCCGCGCGTCATGTGATCGAGCTGCGCCATGGCTTCGGCGAGGATAAAGGGGTTGTAGTAGGGCAGCGATTTCACGCCGGTGCCGAGGCGGATGTATTTCGTGCGCTGGGCCGCGGCGGCAATCATCAGCTCGGGCGCGGCGACCATCTCCATCGCGCCGGAATGGTGCTCGCCGTACCAGATTTCCTCGAAACCCAAGCGGTCGAGATGCTCGGTCAGCAGCAGATCGCGCTCGAAAGCGTAGGTCGGGTTGAGCCGCGCCGAATGGAACGGCGCGAAGAACAGACCGAACCGCAAGGGTTCATCGTAGACGAGCGCCATCGGTCTCTCGCTAATTGTTGGGCCGCTGATTATTGGTGCCGAGCCTAGCGCCGATCTCAGCGGGGAGCCACCAAGCGCCGCGCAACGCTCACCGCTGCGTCGAGGAATTGCCGCGTGCGGGTGGCACGGTCGGGCATCGCAACGATCGCCTCACCGGTCAGGACCGCGCCGATGAATTCGTCGGTATGCCAGTCGCCCGGCGGCGGCAGCGGTGGCAGCTTCTCCGGCGCGGGCCGCGGCCAGAGCGTGACATAAAAATAGGGCTGCGCGTAACAGCCATCGCCCGGGCTGAGGCCGATGCCGACCGATGGTGCCGTCTCAGCGTCGCCGTCGCCCAGCGTCCAGAGCGTCGCGATGTCGAAACGATGCGGCCAGCAGCGCACGGGACTCGCCGTGCCCTGCGGCAGCGTGGCGTGGATCGCGCCGATCATGTCATCGGCACAGGCGAACCAATTCGCCAGCACGCGGAATTCGCCCCGCTGGGGGCCGGACACGTAAGCGGCACCATCGCCGACCGGATGAGCCGGGATCGCATAAGACAGGGCTGCACCGCTCGCCAACGCAAGGCCCGCGGTGCTGAGAATACGATCGAGCCAGAGGCCGGCATCGGCATGGCGCTTGCCATCGAGTACGAATTGATCGATCACGCTCGCGTCGCGCAGCACGACCAGCGTCATCGTTGCCATGACAAGGCCGACACGAAGCGTGTCGCTGCGGCCGCGCAGCTCATGCGAGACCAACGCGCCCTGATCGCGATCCCAGCCGAAATTGAATTGGGTGTCGCTAGGCATCGGCATGATGTTGGCGCCGGCCGCACGCGCGACCCACTGGACCGCATGATGGGCCTGGAGTCGCGCTTCCCAAAGCGCCTTTGGATCGATCTTGCCCAGCTGGTCCCAGGATGGGGTCATGTGGCCTCCGCGCGCGTCTTTTTTAGTCGCGTGTGGCGAAGCGGCGCAAGCGCCGGTCGAGTCGCTCGAAGAGCAAATCGGTCGCGATGGCAAAGACCCCGACCACCAGTGCGCCCTGAAGCACATAGGCGACCTTGCCGTTCACCAGTCCCCCGATGATGGGATTGCCCAGCGTGACGGCGCCGACCGTCGAGCCGATCGCCGCCGTGCCGATATTGATGATCACCGAGATGCGGATGCCGGCGAGGATCGTCGGCGCGGCCAGTGGCAATTCGACATCGCGCAAGAGTTGGAAGCGCGTTAGCCCCATCGCCTCGCCCGCTTCGCGCACCGCTACGGGTACGCTGCCGAGCCCGGCGAGCGTGTTCTTGAGGATCGGCAGGATGCCGTAGAGCGTCAGTGCGATCATGGTCGGCACCGGTCCATAGCCGAAGGCCGGTACGGCAAGCGCCAGGACCGCGACGGGCGGGAAGGTCTGGCCGATCGTGGCGAGCGCCTCGAGCAGCGGGCGGAATTCCGTGCCCCATTCGCGCGTCGCGACGATGCCGAGACCGACCCCGATGATCGCGGCGGCAAGGCTCGAGAGTACGACGTATTCGGCATGGAACAGGAACAGCGCGAAGAAGCTGTCATCGGCATAGACGGGTGGCGTCGTCGTTGGGAAAGCCGCGGCGAAGATCGGCCGCAGCAGCGGCATGCCGAGCAATAGAAACAGCAGCAGTGGCAGCAGCCAGAGCAGCGGATCGCGCAACCAGCGCATCAGCCGATCAGATCGCTAAGGCCGATGGAGCCATTCGCGCCACCGGTTGTACCGCGCACCGGTAGGCGGCTCGTCCGGCGCAGCACCATCTGCGACAGCGCTTCGGCGAGTGTCGTCTCAGGCGCGATCGGCTCGCCGGGCACCGGCTCCGGGCTCACCCTTTCGCCGACTTGGCGCAACGCGAGCAGCTTCAGGCCGAGGGTGCCACCGCCCATGAAATCGCGCACGAAATCGTCGGCCGGCTGGGTCAGCAGCTCGATCGGCGGGCCGAATTGGACGAGCTTGCCGTCGCGTAGGAGCGCGATCACGTCGGCGAGCTGCAGCGCTTCGTCGATATCATGCGTGACGAAAAGGATGGTTTTGCCGGTCGATCGATGAATGCGCGACAGTTCGGCGCGCAACGCTTCGCGCGTGATGGGGTCGAGTGCGCCAAAGGGCTCATCCATCAACAGCACCTCGGGATCGGCGGCGAGCGCCCGCGCGACGCCAATGCGCTGCTGCTGTCCGCCCGAAAGCTGATGCGGGAATTTCCCGCCCATCGCCGGGTCGAGCTGCAGCATCGCGAGCAATTCATCGACGCGTTGCTGCACCCGTTCTTCGGGCCATTTCAGCAGCCGGGGAACGGTTGCGATGTTGTCCGCGACGTCCCAATGCGGGAAGAGGCCAACCGACTGGATCGCGTAGCCGATGCGGCGGCGCAGCCCCTCGACCGGCAGTGTCGCGATATTCTCGCCATTGATGCGGATACTGCCCGCACTCGGTTCGATGAGACGATTGATCATGCGCAGCGTCGTCGATTTTCCCGAGCCGCTTGATCCGACGATCGCACAGAAAACGCCTTTTTCAACAGTGAAGCTCACATCGCTGACACTGGCGCGCGCGCCATAGGTTTTGGTTAGGCGGTCGAGCTCAATCATGCGGGCTCCTCTCAAAAAAGGCGGCGAGCAGGGCGAGGATAAAATCAGCGGCGAGCGCCAGCGCGATCGTCGGCAGCGCACCCAGCAGCACGAGATCGATGGCGTATTGGCCGATGCCCTGGAAGACGAAGCTACCGAGCCCGCCGGCGCCGATCAGTGCGGCGACGATGGTCAGGCCGATCGCCTGCACGGTGACGATGCGCAGCCCGGCCAGGAAGACCGGCATGCCAAGCGGCAGCTCGATCCGCCAGAGGATTTGCGTTGGCGTCAGCCCCATGCCGCGCGCCGCATCGATCACGCCCGGATCGACGCCGCTGATCCCCGCCTCCGTGTTGCGCACCACCGGCAGCAGTGAATAGAGCACCAGCGCGATGATCGCCGGAACCGCGCCGATACCGCCGATGCCCAGCGCCGAGAGTGGTGCGATGAGCAGGCCGAATAGCGCGACCGATGGAATGGTTTGCAACAGGTTGAGCGCGCCGAAAATGCCCGTGCTGCGTCCTGGCTGGCGCGCGACATAGAGGCCAAGCGGTGCGCCGATAGCGACAGCGAGAACAACGGCGATCGCGACGAGCATGCAATGCCGGCCGAGCTCCTTGGCGAACTCGGCGTGCCGGGCCGCGTATTCGCGCGCAAGCGATAAAGCATCGAAGGTGCCGAGAACGGCAAAGACGGCGATAGCCGCGATCAAAATAAGGACAACAGCGAGCGACAGAAGGTGGCCGGCACGCAAGCGCTGGAGCGCA
>DATMZZ010000111.1:0-2407 GCA_035573175.1 Allostellaceae bacterium | reverse complement strand
TTCCAGGGCGGCACGATCTCGATCTCCAATCTCGGCATGTTCGGCACCAAGCAATTCACCGCCGTCATCAACCCGCCGCAAAGCGCCATCATCGCCATCGGCGCCGGCGAGAAACGGCCGGTGGTGAAGAACGATCAGCTTGCCATCGCGACGGTGATGAGCTGCACCGGCACCTTCGATCACCGCATCGTCGACGGCGCGCTGGGCGCGCAATTCATGTCGGCCTTCAAGAAGCTGATCGAAGTACCGATCACGCTGCTGGTCTGAGGTAAGTTCACCACGGAGGCACGGAGCACACGGAGATAGGTTTTTGCGCGCAAAGCGCGCGACATCTTACTTCCGTGTTCTCCGTGGCTCCGTGGTTACATTCTTAGGAGCGTTCCTTGGCTGAAACATTCGATACCATCGTCATCGGCGGCGGACCGGGGGGGTACGTTGCAGCGATCCGCGCGGCGCAGCTCGGCATGAAGACCGCGGTCGTCGAGCGCGAAAATCTCGGCGGCATCTGTCTCAATTGGGGCTGCATCCCGACGAAGGCGCTGTTGCGCAGCGCCGAGGTCGGCCACATCCTTCATCATCTCGGCGATTATGGTTTCGCTGCGAAGGACATCAGCTTCGACACCAAGAAGATCGTCGAGCGCTCACGCAAGGTCGCGAAGCAGCTCTCGAACGGCGTCGGCTTCCTGATGAAGAAGCACAAGATCACCGTGATCGACGGTTCGGCGACGCTGCTCGGCGGCGCAAAGCTCTCAGTCAGCAAAGACAACAAGCCGGTCGGCGATTTCGCGGCCAAGAACATCATCCTCGCGACCGGCGCGCGGGCGCGCGGGATGCCGGGCCTCGAGCCCGACGGCAAGCTGATCTGGACCTATCGCGAAGCGATGGTGCCCGAGAAGCTGCCGAAATCGCTGCTCGTCATCGGCTCGGGCGCGATCGGCATCGAATTCGCGAGCTTCTATCGCGATCTCGGCGTCGAGGTGACGGTGGTCGAAGTGCTCGACCGCGTGCTGCCGGTCGAGGACGAGGAAATCTCCGCTTTCGCGCGCAAGGCCTTCGAGAAGCAGGGCATGAAGATCTTCACCTCGACCCAAGTGAAAGAGCTGAAGAAGAATGCCGACAGCGTCGTCGCGACGCTCGTCCAAGGCGACAAGTCGCAGCAGATCGAAGTCGAGCGCGTCATCCTCGCGATCGGCATCGTCGGCAACGTCGAGCATATGGGTCTCGAAAAGACGAAGGTAAAAGTCGAGAAGACTCACATCGTCATCGACCAGTGGTGTCAGACCGGCGAGCCGGGGATGTATGCCATCGGCGATGTCGTCGGCCCGCCCTGGCTGGCGCATAAGGCGATGCATGAAGGCGTGATGTGCGTCGAGCGCATCGCCGGCCTCAACACCGTCCATCCGCTCGATGTGAGCAACATCCCGGGCTGCACCTATTGCCGGCCGCAAGTCGCGAGTGTCGGCCTGACCGAGGCCAAGGCGAAAGCTGATGGCCGCGAAGTGAAGGTTGGGCATTTCCCCTTCATCGGCAATGGCAAGGCGATCGCGCTCGGCGAGCCCGAAGGCATGGTGAAGACGGTGTTCGATGCCAAGACCGGCGAGCTCTTGGGCGCGCATATGGTCGGGGCCGAGGTGACCGAGCTGATCCAGGGCTATGCCATCGCCAAGACGATGGAAGGCACCGAACAAGAACTTATGGCGACGATCTTCCCGCATCCGACCCTCAGCGAGATGATGCACGAGTCGGTGCTTGACGCTTACGGCCGCGCGCTCCACATCTGACACAAATGTCAGACCCTTCTCTCCGTCATCCCGAGAAGGCTCACAAGCCCGACAATCCGGCGCCGCGCAAGCCCGATTGGATCAGGGTGAAGGCGCCGAACTCGCCGGAATATTTCGCGACGCGCGATCTGATGCGTCAGTTGAAGCTCAATACCGTCTGCGAAGAGGCGGCCTGCCCGAATATCGGCGAATGCTGGAAGCAGAAACACGCAACGGTGATGATCCTCGGCGCGACCTGCACGCGCGCCTGCGCTTTCTGCAATGTCGCGACCGGCCGGCCGGATCTTCTCGATCCGCATGAGCCGCAGCATGTCGGCGAGGCGGCGGCGAAGCTCGGCCTCGAACATATCGTCGTTACCTCGGTCGATCGCGACGATCTCGACGATGGCGGCGCCGGCCAGTTCGTCGCCACCATCAAAGCGATCCGCGCCGCGGCGCCGAAGACGACGATCGAAGTGCTGACGCCGGATTTCCTCAAAAAAGAGGGCGCGCTCGAAGCGGTGGTCGCGGCCAAGCCCGACGTCTTCAACCACAATCTCGAAACGGTGCCGCGCCTCTATGCCGAGGTGCGGCCGGGGGCCCGGTACTTCCACTCGCTGCGGCTGCTGGACCAAGCCAAACGTCTC
>DATMZZ010000110.1:0-2560 GCA_035573175.1 Allostellaceae bacterium | reverse complement strand
GGCGTGATGATCAATCCCGAGATCGTTCACGGCATGACCTATGGCGGCGTCGCCCATGGCATCGGCGCTGCACTCTATGAGCGTTTCCGCTACGACGAGAGCGGCCAGTTCCTTTCGGGCACCTTCATGGATTATCTGATTCCATCGGCGCATGAAGTGCCGGATGTGGCGATCGTCGATCATTGCACGCCCTCGCCGCTGACCGCGTTCGGCCAGAAAGGCTCCGGCGAGGCGGGTTATCTCGGCGCGCCGGCCGCGATATCATGCGCGGTGAACTACGCGCTGGCGCCGCTAGAGCTGAAGATCGCCGAACTGCCGATGACGCCGGGTGTGCTCGGCGATCTCATCGCGACGGCGAAGAAGTAAACAGCATCGAGCCAAGGAGGCATCGTTGAATATCGATACGCATGGTCATTTCGTCCCCAGCTCCTTCCTCGAAGGGCTCGCGAGCCAGCGGCGGATGTTCCCGTCGGTCAAAGTCCATAACGAGAAGCCGGGCATGCGCTTCAGTTTCGGTCCGTTGGCGCCGACGCGGCCGGTCGGCGCGCTGCTACATGACATCGAGAAGCGCAAGGAATGGCTCACCAAGGCGCGCGTCGATTATCAGCTCGTCGGCTCCTGGCTCGATATTTTCGGCTACGAGCTGCCGCCGGAAGAGGGCGCCGATTGGTGCCGCTTCATGAACGAGACGATGCTCAAGGACATCAAGCCGCTGCCGGCGCTGAAGCCGCTGGCCTGCGTGCCGCTGCAAAGCGGCAAGCTCGCGGCCCAGGTACTCGAAGAAGCGCTCGGTCAGGGCTTCCATGGCGCGATGATCGGCACGCAACCGAAAGGCGAGCTCGGCAAGCTCGACGATCCCGATCTCAATCCCTTCTGGGAAGCCTGCAACGCGCACAAAGCCACCTTGATGGTCCATCCGATGTTCATCTGCGGCGATGACCGGGTGAAGGACTACGACCTGATGAACGCGGTCGGCCGCGTGTCGGATACCTCGATCGCGCTGGCGCGGCTGATGTTCGCCGGCCATCTGACCCGCTATCCCAACATGACCTTGCTGATCTCGCATGGCGGCGCGGCGCTGCCTTATGCACTCGGCCGCTTCAAGCGCAACAACACGATCCACAAAGGCGAATACGCCGATGTCGAAGCGGAGTTCAAGAAACTCTATTTCGACAGCGTATTGTTTGAGCCGCGGGCGCTCCGTTACCTCTGCGACGTCGCCGGCGCCGACAAGGTTTGCCTCGGCTCGGATTTCCCCTTCCCGATCGGCGATCCCGATCCGGTGAAGGTGATCGAGGAGACGCCGCTCACCGTCGCCGAACGCCGCGCCATCCTCGGCGAGACCGCGGCGCGCATCTTCAATGTCGATTGCGAATGCGGAGCAACGCTGTGAGCGCGCCGACGCGCAACTATCCCGATCTCCACGATCATCTCGACGCGCTGCGCGCAAAAGATCTCCTCATCACCATCGATGAGAAGATCGACAAGGACGCAGAACTCCATCCGCTGGTGCGCTGGGCTTTCGTGGGCGGCATGAAGGAAGAGGAGCGCAAGGCGTTTCTCTTCACCAATATCGTCGACGGTAAGGGCCGGAAATTTGAGATGCCGGTGGTGGTTGGCGCGATCGCCGCCAACCGCGCGATCTATTCCACCGGCATGGGCGCGCCGGTCGAGGAGATCGACCGCAAATGGGAGCGCGCCATCGCCAATCCGGTCGAGCCGCGCATCGTCAATGATGCGCCGTGCCACGAGGTGGTGATCGAGGGCAAGGACCTCGAAGGCGAGGGCCATGGGCTCGACGCGCTGCCCATCCCGGTCTCGACGCCGGGTTTCGATGCCGCGCCGACGCTGACCGCGACCAATGTCATCACGCGCGATCCTGACACGCTGGTGCAGAATATGGGCACGTATCGCGCGGCGCTGAAGGCGCCTGATCGATTGGTTGTCCGTATGGCCACGCGCGTCGGTGGTGCCGGCGGCTATCAGCATTACCTGAAGCATCAGAAGCGCGGCGATAAGACGATGCCTTGCGCCATCGTCCTCGGCTGCCCGCCCTATGTCGCTTTCATGGGGCCGCAAAAGCTGCCGCTCGACATGGACGAGTTCAAGGTCGCGGGCGGGCTTGCCGGCGGGCCGATCAATGTCGTGCGCGCGCGCACCGTCGATCTGATGGTGCCGGCCGAAGCCGAAGTTGTGATCGAGGGCCTGATCGACACCGAATATGTCGAGCCGGAAGCGCCGTTCGGCGAAAGCCACGGCCATCTCGCGCTCGAGGAATTCAACATGCCGATGCGTGTGACGGCGATCACCCATCGCCGCAACGCGGTTATCCCGTCCTATATCAGCCAGGTCGCGCCGTCGGAATCGAGCGTCATCAAGCGCGTCTCCTACGAGCCGCTGTTCCTGACGCATCTGCGCGATGCGCTCGGCATCAAAGGCGTGAAGCGCGTCTCCCTGCATGAGAAGCTGACCGGTCTGCTGCGCGTCACCGTGATCTCCTTCGCAAAGGGTACGTCGCGCACCGAGATTTGGCGTGCACTGCAAGGCGCCGCTTTCTTCA
>DATMZZ010000109.1:0-4138 GCA_035573175.1 Allostellaceae bacterium | reverse complement strand
AGATCGGGATTTTTCGGATCGGCTTTCACCGCCACCTCGAAATAGCCGAGGGCGGCATCGAGCTCGCCGCGCTGACGTGCGATGTGAGCGAGCCCGGTCAGCGCGCCGACATGATCCTTGTCAGTTTCAAGAACGGCCTTGAGCATCGTCTCGGCCTCGCCGAAGCGGGACAGCTCGCGCAGAATGTTCGCGAGATCGCAGCGCACCCACGGATTGCGCGGATCAGCCTTGGCCGCCGCTTCGAAATAGCCGAGCGCGCCGGCCCGGTCGCGGCGCTGGCGCGCGAGGTGGCCCAAGCCCGTCAGCGCGCTGCCGTGCTCCGGATGAGTCTCGATCACCGATTTGAACATCGCTTCGGCGTCGTCGTGCCGGCCGAGGTCGCGCAACATGCTGGCGGCATCGCAACGCACCCAGGGATTGCCGGGATCGGCTGCGACGGCCGCCTCGAAATGAGCGAGCGCGGCAGTCTTCTCACCCCGCTCCTTCACCAGATGACCGAGACCGCTCAACGCGCCGACATGTTTTGGATCCGCTTCGAGCACGGATTTATAGATCGCGTCCGCCTCCGCCTCGCGCCCGAGCTCATGCAGCATCGCCGCGGCGTCGCAACGTGCCCAGGCACTTTGCGGATCGGCCTTGGCCGCAGCCTCGAAATAGGAAAGCGCCTCGGCGCGATCGCCGCGCTGCCGTGCCAGCTTGCCGAGATTGGCGAGAGCGGCCGCATGCGCCGGCGACTTGGCGATCACCGCCTTGAACAGCGAGTCCGCTTCGTCGAAGCGTGACAGATCGCGCGCCGCGATGGCGGCAGCGAACATGCGCTCGAGCTCGGCGAGCTCGGCCGCTTCTTGCTTTGCCGCGGCGTCGGCCACCGTATCGGCAACCAGCTCCGCAACGTTTTCCTCTTTCGGATCGTGTTCAGGCGCCGCCGTTTTTATGGGCACCAGTGCTTCGCCACTTTCCCTTAGCCGGCGGACATCGCCATCGAGCTCGCCACCCTCCTCGATCGCGAGACGTCCGTAGCGCACCGAGCCGAACACGCGGGCCGTGCGTCCAATGAAAAGCCTTTCCTCCACCGTCAACGAGCCGGCGCAAGAGCCGGTAATGTCGGCATCTGCAGCGACAGCGATGCCCTTGAAACGCCCGCCATCCGAGACAGCAATATGGCGGCACGCCTTGATTTCGCCCTCCACTGCGCCGTCGATCACCAGACGATCGCAACCTGCGATCTCGCCGCGAAAGCTGATGCCGGTGGCGATGAGCAAGTGACGCTCGGACAGGTTCGTGGCGATTGGCATCGGCACCTCTTCCGGCACCGCAGCCGCGGACAAAGCGGGCGCTGCCTCGGGATGCGACTCGGGCGCCACGTCCTTCGCATCGGTTTGCGACGCAGGTCCGGCCGGGACCGGGTTGGCCTCGCTCTTCGGCGGCTCTGCGGGTTCGCTCGCCGGCTGCGGCTCCTGCTTCCTGCGCAACAACAACATATCGGTCCCCGCTTTTCGCTTCGCGCGTCGGGCAACAAAGGCCCCGCGCTGAATGACACCGCGCGCCCTTATGAAGTCGTTAAAGGAAAGCGGCCTGGACCGTTAGCGGGCGGTTTTTCGCGCGTTGCTGCGGGAAGAATTAGCGAGACACCACGATGCTTTTGCCTAAGCTTTTACCTAAATCGCGATGCATTCCCAGGAACCTATGAACTAGGCTACAGTCATGTCATTGCGCCGGAAAACAGAGCGCGGAACGGGAGGAGCAGCATGATCACGAAGCCACAATACGGTGCCGCATCGGCCGCCATCGCCTTGACGCTATTCTTGGCGGCGCCTGCTCCCGCATCCGCCGACACCACGCTTATCGTCGGCAAAGCCAACGCAACCTCCGACGCGATCATCCCCGTCAATGTCGGCGACGAGCTCGGGATTTTCAAAAAGCACGGGCTCACGCTGAAGATCCAGGATTTCGGCGGCGGCAGCAAAATGGCGCAAGCCCTTGCCGCCGGCAGCATCGATATTGGCGACGGCGCCGGGACGGAGATGGCCTTTGTCGCCAAGGGCGCGCCGATGATGACGATCTGCGAGAGCACGGCGCCCGCACCCTTCCTCGGCATTGGCGTGCCATGGGATTCGCCGATCAAAACGCTCGACGATCTGAAGGGCAAGCGGATCGGCGTCTCGAGCCCGGGCTCGTTCAGCGAATGGTCCGGCCATGTGCTCGCGCGCAAGAAAGGCTGGGGCGAGAACGGCGTGACGACGATCGCGATCGGCGGCGGCGCCGCCCCGACCCTCGCGGCTTTCAAGACGCATCAGGTCGATGCCTCGATCGGGAGCGCCTCGCAATTCCTTGCCATGGAAAAGAAGAAGGAAGGGCGGCTCCTCACGACGGTCGCGAGCTACGAGGGCAATGTCGCCTCAGGCGCGCTTTTCGCGTCGAACGACATCATCGCCAAGAATCCCGACGCCGTCCGCGCTTTTCTCGCTGCCTGGATCGAGACGGTCGCCTATATGCGCGCCCACAAGGCCGAGACCGTGAAGATCGAGAGCAAGATCACCAATTTCGACGAAGACGTGATGTCGCGGGAATACGATCTGGTGATCGGCATGTATGTGAAGGATTGCCGCTTCGATGCGGAATCGCTCGCGGCGCTGAAAAGCTCCTTCGTCGAGCTGAAGCTGCTCGATAAGGAGCCCGACATGTCGAAGCTCTATACCGAGAAGTTCCTGCCGAAGTAGCAGTGACGGGTATCGCGGGACAAGCTTTACCCGCGATAACCTTAAGCGAACCCGCATCACTCTCCGCGAAATTCGCGGCGAAACTCGCATGATCCTTCGCTAAAAGCGCGGCGATCATCGTACCGGTCGCATGCCGAGGTCGCGTATTGTGCAACGGCGACAATGTCGTCTGTTGTCGACGGCGAGCGTAGTGCCGTCGACGCGATCCTGGAGAGAATTATGCAGATCATCGGAATTGCTTCGCAAAAGGGCGGCTCGGGCAAGACGACGCTGGCGGGCCATCTCGCCGTTCAAGCCGAGGCGGCCGGTGCTTCGCCGGTCGCGCTGATCGACACCGATCCGCAAGGCAGCCTTTCTGCTTGGTGGAATGCGCGCGAAGCGGAGACGCCGTGCTTTGCCCGCACCACGGCGGCGACGCTGAAGCAGGATGTCGAGCAACTGCGCGAGCTCGGCATGAAGCTGCTCTTTATCGACACGCCGCCGGCGATCGAAGCGACGATCGGCGACGTCATCGAGCTCTGCGATCTCGTGCTCATTCCCGTGCGGCCGAGCCCGCATGATCTGCGCGCGGCCGGCGCCACCGTCGAGCTGGTCGAGCGCGCCGGCAAGCCGCTGATCTTCATCATCAACGCCGCAACGCCCCGCGCGCGCATCACCAACGAGGCCGTGATGGCCCTGTCGCAGCACGGCACGCTCGCGCCGGTGATCCTGCATCAGCGCACCGGCTTCGCCGCGAGCATGATCGACGGCCGCACCGTCGGCGAGATCAAGGGCGAGGCACGCAGCGCCGAGGAGATCGCCTCGCTCTGGGACTACATCAGCCGTCGCCTCAACCGCGAGTCGCGGCCGTCACTGGCAGATGCGCTGGCACCCCAAACCGAAGCCGCGCAGGTGAGCCTGTGAGCAGCGCACCAGCAGCATCGCTCAGCGCCGCGCTACTCGTCACCAAGGGCAATGCCCAGCCGAGCCGCGGCCTCGCTCAACCGATGACCGAACGCATCGGCTTCGGCTTGCGCGACACGGACACACGCCCGATCGAACCAGTGGTGGTCAGGCAATCGGTATTGCCGAGCTTCGTCCCGCCGCCGCTAACGAGTACGGCGTCAAACCGCATTACGTTGCGCATCGACGAAACGCAGCGCCTGCGATTGCGGCTCGCTGCCGCGCATCTCGGCAAAAACCGGCAGGTGATCCTGATCGAAGCGCTCGAGCATTATTTCAAGCGCGTCCTGCCGGCTTTCCTTCACGACCCTTGCCCCTGCATCCACGGCGGGAGCGCGACCGGCAGCGATTGCTGCCAGCGCAGCGAAACCTCATGAGCGAACCGCCATCGATGATCGGCAGCGCCCCGAGCGCTGGCGACGCCGCCGCGCTCAGCCTCATCGATATGCGCCGTATCGATCGCACGGCCGGGAAAA
>DATMZZ010000108.1:0-19105 GCA_035573175.1 Allostellaceae bacterium | reverse complement strand
TCAAGCCGGGCGACGATCTCGCGGCTTTGCTGGCGGTCGGGCTGGAGCGCCGGATCGGGAAATTGCTGAGCGCGGGCGATGTGCTGGTCGTCGCGCAAAAGATCGTCTCCAAAGCCGAGGGCCGCTATGTCGATCTAGCACGGGTCGAACCCGGCGCCGAGGCCGAGCGGCTGGCGCGCGAGACCGACAAGGACCCGCGGCTGGTGCAGGTGATCCTCGATGAGAGCCGCCGCGTCGTGCGCCACCGCCCCGGCGTGCTGATCGTCGAGCACCGCCTCGGCTACGTGATGGCGAATGCCGGCGTCGATCGCTCGAACGTCGATCCGGCCATGGGCGAGGAGCCGGTGCTGCTGCTGCCGCGCGACCCCGATGCCTCGGCCGCTTCGCTGCGCGACAAGCTCGCGGCGTATTTCGGTATCACACCGGCGGTGATTATCAGTGACAGTTTCGGCCGCGCCTGGCGCAGCGGCACGACGGGCATCGCGCTCGGCGCCGCCGGTCTGCCGTCGCTGATCGATATGCGCGGCCATGACGATCTCTACGGCCGCACGCTGCGCGTCACCGAGATCGGCTATGCCGACGAGATCGCGGCGGCGGCCTCGCTGCTGATGGGCCAGGCCGATGAAGCGCACCCCGCCGTGCTGCTGCGCGGCCTCATGTGGTCGGCGCAATCACGGCCGGCGAAGGCGCTGATCCGCGCCGCCGAAGAGGATTTGTTCCGCTGATGCGACCACGTTCGACAAATGGGCATCGCGTCATCGCGCTTTCGGGCGGCGTCGGCGGCGCCAAGCTGACGCTCGGCCTCAGCCGCGTGCTGCCGCCGGGCGATCTCACCGTGATCGCCAATACCGGCGATGATTTCGAGCATCTCGGCCTCTCGATCTCGCCCGATATCGATACATTGCTCTACACGCTCGCCGGGCTCGACAATCCGGCGACCGGCTGGGGCCGGCGCGACGAGAGCTGGAATTTCATGGCCACGCTCGAAGCGCTCGGCGGCGAGACCTGGTTCCGCTTGGGCGACCGCGATCTCGCGACGCATATCGAGCGTACGCGGCGGCTGCGCGCGGGCGAAAGCCTGTCGCAGATCACCGAGGATTTTCGCCAGCGCATCGGCATCGCTGCGCGCGTCCTGCCGATGAGCGATGACCCGGTGCGCACGCGGGTGAAGACAAAAGACGGCTGGCTCGATTTCCAGCCCTATTTCGTGTGTCATCGCTGCGAACCGATCATCACCGCAATCGAGTTCGCCGGCGCCGCCGATGCGCGGCCGCAGCCGGAGCTTCTCGCCGCGCTCGCCGATCCGGCGCTCGGCGCGGTGATCCTCTGCCCGTCCAATCCTTTCATCAGCATCGAGCCGATCCTCGCGCTCCGCGGCGTGCGTGCCGCACTGCGCGATTGCGCCGCGCCGGTCGTCGCCGTGTCGCCGATCATCGGCGGCCGCGCCGTCAAAGGCCCGACCGCGAAAATGATGCAAGAGCTTGGTGTCGAGACCAGCGCCGCGGCGGTTGCGCGCCGCTATGGCGATCTGATCGATGCTTACATCGTCGATCATGCCGATGCACCGAGCTGTACCGGTCTCGATTGCGCAATCGTGCCGGCAAAAGCATTGATGGAAACGCTCGCCGATCGCGAAGCTCTGGCGCGCATCGTTCTCGACGCCGCCGCGAGCGTGCTGGAGCCGGCGCAATGAGCGCGATTTGGGCCGTCGTCCCGGTGAAGGACACAAGCAACGCGAAACAACGCCTCGCCGCCGCTTTGCCGCAAGCGCAACGCAGCGCGCTGGCGCTGGCGATGCTCGAAGACGTGCTCGAAGCACTTGCCGGCGCGCGCGGCCTCGCCGGCATCACCATCGTAACCATCGATCCCGCGGCACGCGAATTGGCGCAGCGCTATGGCACGCAGATATCCACCGAGCACGCGACGGAAGGCCATACTGGCGCGGTCATGGGCGCGGCGCGCAGCCTCGCCGCATGCGGTGACGCGATGCTGACCATCCCCGGCGATGTGCCGCTGGTCACCGCGGCTGAGATCGAGCAGGTGATTGGCGCGCATCGCCGCGGCCATCGCTTCGTCATCGTGCCGGCGCGCGACGAGCTCGGCTCCAACACTATTCTTGCCGCACCCGCCGATGCGGTGCCGCTGCGTTTCGGCGACAACAGCTTCTTCCCGCATCTCGCCGCCGCGCGTGCTTGCGGTATCGAGCCGGCGGTGTTGCCGCTGCCCGGTATCGGCCTCGATATCGATACGCCGGAGGATCTCGCCGCTTTTCTCGCGCGTCCCTCGCGAACCCGTGCTCGCGCTTTGCTTGATCGCGTTGGAGTGCGCGCGGCATGAGCGGCATATCCCGCGACGAGGCGCTCGCTCTCGCCGTCGGTAGCAATCTCGATGCGCTGATGGCGCGTGCGGCCGCGCTGCGCGACGAAGCGCATGGCAGCGCCATCTCCTATTCGCGCAAGGTCTTCATTCCGCTGACGCAGCTTTGCCGCGATTCCTGCCATTACTGCACCTTCGCGCATCCGCCGCGACGCGGCGAGCGCGCCTATCTCTCGCCCGACGAAGTGCTGGCGATCGCGCGCGACGGTGCCGCCGCTGGCTGCCGTGAAGCGCTGTTCACCCTCGGCGACAAGCCGGAATTGAGATACCGCGCCGCGCGCGACGAGCTCGCGCGGCTCGGCTATGCGACGACGCTCGATTATCTCCACGCCATGGCGGCGCTGGTGCTGCGCGAGACCGGGTTGTTGCCGCATATCAATGCCGGCGTGATGGACCAGGCCGACATCCTGCGGCTCCGCGAAGTCTCGGCGAGCCAGGGACTGATGCTCGAATCCGCCTCGGAGCGGCTCTGCCGGCGCGGCGGTCCGCATTTCGGCTCGCCCGACAAGGCGCCGGCCGCGCGGCTCGCAACGATTGTCGCAGCCGGCGAAGCGGTGGTGCCTTTCACCTCGGGTATCCTCATCGGCATCGGCGAGACGCGCGAGGAACGCATCGACGCGCTCCTCGCGCTGCGCGCTCTGTATGAGCGCTACGGGCATATCCAGGAAATCATCATCCAGAATTTCCGCGCCAAGCCGGATACCAAGATGGCGAGCGCGGCAGAGCCCGATCTCGCCGATCATCTTTGGACGATCGCCATCGCGCGATTGATCTTCGGCGGCGCGATGAACATCCAGGCGCCGCCCAATCTCGCGACCGGCGAACTGCCGCGCCTTGTCGCGGCCGGCATCAATGATTGGGGCGGCGTCTCGCCGGTGACGCCTGATCACGTGAATCCGGAGCGGCCTTGGCCCGCGCTCGACGCGCTTTCGCGCGAGACCGAAGCCGGCGGCAAGGTCCTGGTCGAGCGGCTGGCCATCTATCCGGCCTATGCCGCGCAAGCCGAGCACTGGCTCGCGCCGACAATTCGTACCGCTGTCTTGCGCGCTTCCGATGCCGAGAATTTCGCCCGCGCCGATGAATGGATGCCGGGCGCGAAACTGACGCCGCCGCCGATGCCCGCGCTACGCGACAGCAGCAACCTCGCGCCTATCCTTGATCGTGCCGCGACGGGCCGTGCTCTCAACGAAAGCGACATCGTCGCACTCTTCGCTGCACGCGGGGCTGACTTCGCTGCCGTCTGCAATGCCGCCGATACGCTGCGCGCGGAAACCAGCGGCTCGAGCGTGAGCTATGTCGTTACGCGCAATATCAACTACACCAATATCTGCTATTTCCGCTGTAAGTTCTGCGCCTTCTCCAAGGGCAAGCTCAGCGAGAATCTGCGCGGCCGGCCTTACGATCTCGATCTCGACGAGATCGCGCGCCGCGCCATTGAAGCCTGGGAACGCGGCGCGGTCGAGGTCTGCCTGCAAGGCGGCATTCATCCCGATTACACCGGCGCGACTTATCTCGCGATCTGCCGGGCGATCAAAGACGCGGTGCCGGGCATGCATGTGCATGCTTTCTCGCCGCTGGAGATCACGCAAGGCGCGGCGACGCTCGGCATCTCGATCGAGGAATTCCTGACCGAGCTGAAAGAAGCCGGTCTCGGCTCGCTGCCCGGCACGGCGGCGGAAGTGCTCGACGACAAGGTCCGCGCGATCATCTGTCCAGACAAGGTGAAGACGGCGCAATGGCTGTCGGTGGTCGAGACCGCGCATCGCGTCGGTCTCAAGACGACCGCGACGATCATGTTCGGCCATGTCGATCATCCCCGGCATTGGGCGCGGCATCTCCTCCATCTGCGACAGCAGCAGGAGACGAGCGGCGGCTTCACCGAATTCGTGCCGCTGCCCTTCGTGCCGATGGAGACGCCGATCCATTTGCGCGGCGGCTGCCGCCTTGGTCCGACCTTCCGCGAGGCCGTGCTGATGCATGCGGTCGCACGGCTAGCGCTGCATCCGGTGATCCCGAATATCCAGACCTCCTGGGTGAAGATGGGACCGGAAGGCGCGGCCGTCTGTCTCAATGCCGGCTGCAACGATCTTGGCGGCACGCTGATGAATGAGAGCATCACCCGCGCCGCCGGCGCTTCGCATGGTCAGGAGATGCCGCCCGAAGCGATGGAGCGGATCATCCGCGATCTCGGGCATGAGCCGTGGCAGCGCACGACGCTTTATCAAGCAGCGCCCGCGGAGCGGCAGCGTGCATCCTTCAACGCGGCGCCGCTGGCGCCGCCAATCGATACACCGGCTCGCCGTTACGAGCGGGCAGAGACATAAGGGAGGCTGAGATGGAATACGGCATTCAACTCGCGACGTCGGCGCATCATTGGAAAGTCGTGAAGCGCGCCGAGGAGATGGGCTTCACCCATGCCTGGTTCTACGACACGCATCTGCTGAACGCCGAGGTCTTCGTCGCCATGGGTGCGGCGGCGGTCACCACTAGCAAGATCAAGCTCTGCACCGGCGTGCTGATCCCGTCGAACCGCATCGCGCCGGTCGCGGCAAGCGCCCTCGCCTCGCTCAATGCGCTGGCGCCGGGCCGCATCGTCATGGGTCTGGGCACCGGCTTCACCGGCCGCCGTACCATGGGCCTGCCCGCGATCACCCTGGCACGGCTCGAAGAATACCTTCGTGTCGTTGAGGCGCTGCTGCGCGGCGAGACTGTCGAATGGCACGAGGATGGCACCCATAAGGTCCGCTTCCTCAATCCCGAGAAGGGCTACATCAACATCGACGATCCGATCCCGGCGCATATCTCGGCCTTCGGCCCGAAGGGCCGTGATCTCGTCGCCAAGCTCGGCACCGGCTGGCTCTCGGGCGGCGGCAAGCCGCCGCAATCGGCGGCCGCGCTCGAAGCAATGAAGAAATCCTGGACCGCAGCCGGCCGCGACTTGAAAGACCTCTATTCCACGACCTTCTGCGCCGGCGCGATCCTGCGACCGGGCGAAGCCGCCGACAGCGCGCGCGCCAAGGCGCAGGCCGGCCCGTCGATCACCATGTTGTTCCACGATTACGCCGAGCATGACGACCTCGGCTCGATCATCAAGCCGCTGCCCTTCCTGAAGCCGCTCTATGACCGCTATCTCGAAATCTATAAGGGCTATCAGCCGGCGGATGCGCGCTACCTCACCAATCATCGCGGCCATCTGATGTTCCTGCGGCCGGAGGAAGATCAGCTTCTCTCCGCCGATCTCATCCGCAACATGACGATGACCGGGCCGCAGGAAGAGTTGGTCGAGGGCGTCAAGGCTTTCAAGGCGGCGGGCTTCAGCCAGCTCGCGATCCATCTGCGCAACGGGCACGAGATGGAGATGCTCGAGGATTGGGGCAAGGTGATCGAAAAGGCCGCCTAGACGGCGGCAGACGAGCGACGTAGAAGAGCGGTAATAACGGGAGATTCACATGAAGATCTGCTTCTTTAACGATTACCGTCTCGGCGTCGTCAAAGGCGACACTGTCGTCGATGTCACCGACGCGGCGAAGGACATTCCGCATACCGGGCCGCATAACCTGATCAACGGGCTAATCGAGCGCTGGGGCGATTACAAGAAGAAGATCGAAGACGCCGCCAATAGCGGCAAGGGCGTGCCGGCGAGTTCCGTCAAATTCCGCGCCCCCGTGCCGCGGCCGAGCAATATCGACTGCATGGCGGTCAACTACATGGAGGACGGCACGCGCAAGGAACCGGCACCGATCAACGCCTTCATGAAATCATCGAATGGCATCATCGGCGATGGCGACACGATGGTGCTGCCCGACGTGCCGGCGACAGTCTTCGAAGGCGAGGCCGAGGTCGCGCTGATCATCGGCAAGCGTGCCACGAATGTGAAAGCCGCCGACGCGATGGCTTATATCTTCGGCTACGTCAATTTCATCGACGGCTCGGCGCGCGGCCTGCCCCCGGCGGGCAACACTTTCTATCAATCGAAGGCGCGCGAGACCTTCGCACCGATCGGGCCGTACATCGTCACGGCCGACGAGGTGAAAGATCCGCAGAACATCCAGATCAAGCTCTCGGTCAACGGCACGGTGAAGCAGAACTTCAACACCAACGACATGGCGCATAAGATTCCGCGCTGCATCGAGTTCATCAGCTCGATCCACACGCTGGAGCCGGGCGATGTTCTCGCCACCGGCACCAATCATCGCGGCCTCAACGCCTTCCAGGATGGCGATACGGTCGAGATCGAGGCCGAAGGTCTGGGCCGGCTGACCATTAAGGTGCGTGACGACCTGAAGCGCACCTGGTCGCGCGAAACCCGGCTGGAGCGCGAGCAGAAGGGTCACAAGGAAGTAACCGCGCCGCAATTGACCGGCAAATACAAGCCGGCCTGATCGGTCGGCGCTTAGGTAGCAGCCGCAAAGCGGCTGAGCGGGACGACGGCGCCAGCTTTGCTACGCATACGCGTCAGACAACGTCTATGCGGTAATCGGTGCCTTCCCAGCGCTGGTCGTTCTGCCAGTAAAGGGTCAGGACGACCGCATCGCCCGGCACCAGGCCTTCGGTATCGAGATCGGCCAGATGCGTGCCGAACGCCGTCACTCGTGTCGGCGTATCATCGATGCTCTGCCATCCATTGCCGCTCCAATGGATCATGGCCGGGCGCGGCAGCTCGATCCGCAGGATCTTGCCGGCGGCAAGCGTGCGGCATTTCTGATTGAGCCGCCAGACACGCAGCGACGAGCGCACGCCTTCGACCTGATAGCGTTGATAAGGCTGCGGCGGCATGTCGAAGACGCGTTCCTCGCGCAGCGAGCGCAGCAGCTTGATATGCTCGGCATGCGCCCAGACCAGCGGCATCGCCGAGCCTGACGGGCGGCCGCGGAACAGCTCGCGCTGCGGGATATCATCGCTGTCCCAGACCTGCTCCGGAAGGAGATGGCCGTCGCTCGCGAAAGCCTCCATCGCCGCAAGCAGATCTTCGGCGGCTGCGCGGTTGCCGGCCGCGATCTCGTAATGCGCGCGCTCGCCGGTCAGCAGCGGCCACGGCCGGCCGACACCGATGCCGTCGAAAGGCTTGCCGTCCTCGTGCTCGCCATAGCCATCGCCATTGTAGCGGTGCCAGCTCGGGCCGGCCGGCAGCTCGACCCGCAGCAGCGCATCGATGACACGGAGGGTGTTGCGGATGCGGGGATCGTCGGCGGCGCGCAGGCCGAAGCGGACCAGCGCCAATGCGTCAGGGCTGACCAGCAGCGCCGCCGGCTCGCGGCTTTGATCCGGCGGCCGATTCTTGATCGGCACGAAACCGCTGCTCGGCGAGCAAGCATCGGCGCTATCGGCCGGCGCGATGCGCACGTAGTAACCCTCGATGCCGAGTTCGCGCGCCAGCGCCGTATCGGTGACATAGATCCAGCGCTCGATCTGCTCGTTCCATGCATCGGCGGTCTCGCGCAGATAGGCCGCGCCCGCGGCTTCGTCGGCGTGATCGGCGATATCGGCGGCGGCGAGGAGCGCCGCGATCTCGACCGCGAGGGTGAAAGGCGAATAGCCCGAATCCTCCTCCCAGCGGTCCTGGCCGGTCACCGGCCCGTTCTGCATCACGAAAGCCACCGCCTTCTTCACCATCGGCCAATAGCGCCGTAATTCCGGCGCGGTCAGCCCGCCTTCGCGCCAGAGCAGATCGACCAGCAGCACCGGAAAGGCGCATTCATCCATCTGCACGCCGGTCCAATAGGGCTCGCCATCCAGCCAGCAATTCTGCGGCCAATGACCATCGGCTTCTTGGGTTGCTTCGAGCCAGCGCAGCACGCGGCGTGCATCATCGAGACCGCCGGCAGCGACAAGCGCGCCGGCGGTCTCGACCAGGTCGCGCGGCCAGACGAGATGATAGCCGCCGAGATCCTCATCGCCGCGCGCGAAGCCCCAGGGAATCGACAGGCTGGCGATGATGCCGCCGGCGAACGAGCCCGCCTCATGGGTGCGCAGCACGGCGGTGCTGATGCGATAGGTGTTGGCGCCGCCTTGGTATCGCTGCGCGTCGAGTGACAGGAGCTCAGCCTGCCATTCCTGCCAATCATCGGTGAAGGCGGCGAGCGCCGCATCGAAGCCATCGGCGAGGCTGCCGATGACGCGGTGTGCCGCCTCTTCGGCACGCCGGCCGAAGCCGAGCGCGATGATGAACTCGTTGCCGCAATCGGCGAGATCGATCTCGGCGGTAAGCGCGACATTGCCGCCGCGCGCCGAATCGTAGTTCCAGGTCAGCGCGAAATTGCGGCGTAGATCCTGCCAGCCATCGGAGACACCGACAAAGCCCACCGAGCGCGCGCGCCATGGCGCGGAGCAAGCCAACGCCATCGCATTGTCGCTGCCCTCGGCAAATAGCATCTCGTGGCCCTTATGGATGCCGAGCCAGGCTTCGTTATCGGCGCCGCGATTGACGAGATGCGGCGCGAGCAGCGCGAAAAGCCGATAGTCGCGGCCGCCATCGAGCGCGCGAAACGAAATCCGCTGCAGCACCACATCGCGCGCCGGATCGGACAGCACGGTCTTGTCGATGCGATAGCGACCGTCGGCGGCGACATTGGCGAGGGTAAAGGCGGGCACGCCGTCCTCGACCGGACGCACGGTACTGCGCGCGTGGCGTTTCTCTTCCGAGAAATAATCGCGGCCGTTGGTGACGATGAAGCCGAAATCGCGTGTGCAAGCGTAGTCGACGCGCGGATAATAAATCTCATTGAGGATGCCGTGGCTGATCGTGTACCAGACGCGGCTTTGCGGCGTGAGCGCCGTGCCGACCGCACTTTTGGCGCTGGATGTCCAGCGCGCCGGAATGCCAGGCCGACCGGGAGCCTCGCCGCCCATACGCTTCACCCGCTCGTGGCGCGCGGCAGGATGAAGCGCTCGACCGCCGCGGCGAAACCATCCTCATCGTTGGTCAAGGTGGTTTCGCGCGCTTCGCGCTTCACGGCATCGTTCGCATTGCCCATCGCGATGCTGAAACCGGTCTGGTGGAACATCGGCACGTCATTCTCCATATCGCCGAGCGTGACGATCGCGGTGAGCGGAACCCCGATTGTCTCGGCCAGTTCGCGCACCGCCAGGCCCTTATCGATACCGGGCGCGACGAAATCGAGATAATAGCGCTGCGAGCGCACTGCCATGGCGCGCGTTGCGAAATGCGCCCGCGCCTCGGCCTCGATGGCTTCGAGCCACGCAAAATTATCACTGACGCCGACGATCTTACCCGCCTGATCGATCACCGCGTCGAAATTCTCGACCGCATGCGGCCGCTGCTGCACCGTGATGGTTTCATGCGAGACATGCGCCCCGCCGAGATCGCGCGTCAGCCATTCCTGGCCCGTGAAGAGCCATACGCCGACTCCCTTTTGATCGAGAAAAGCGACGATCTCGCGCGCGACATCGCGCTCGATACTGCGCTGGTTGAGGATTTGCAGCGCCGGCGAGGCGATCGCGCCGCCGTTGAAGGAGGCGACCGGCACCGTGATGCCGAGCGACTCGACCAGCATGCGCAGCCCGAAGGGCGGACGGCTGCTCACGACCGTGAAACGGATACCGCGCGCATGCAGCGCCGCCACCGCCGCGCGTGTCCGCGCTGTCACACGTTTTTGCGACGTCACCAGCGTGCCGTCGACATCCGAAATCACCAGCGCGATGCCTGCCATGCCATTCCCTTGGGGTTCCTCCACACTGGTTGAACCATGTCCGAACGCATCAGGTTCCGGCGGCCTGCTTGTCGGCTGCGGCACGCTAATCTTACACTGCCCCTCGCCGGAAGGAGCGCCTGATGTCGCGACCCGATTACCATCCGTTTTTGCCAAAACCGGGGCAATCGAAGATTGCCGGACCGACGGCGCGCACCCATGCGGATGCGCGCCGGCAAAGCCCGCGCGCCCAGGAGTTCTTCGCGCAATGGGCGAAGTCGCTGGCCGAGCCGTTCAAGGGCATCACCACCGACGGCAATGCTGTTCCCGGACTCTATAAGCTCGAACCCAACGGCGCACCAGTTGCGGCGATGACCGACGCGGCCAAGGCACTGCTTGGCCTGCTTACGGAGGCGCAACGCAACGCGTCGTGCTTTCCCGCCAATTCCAATACCTGGCGGCGCTGGCAGAACACCGAGAATTATTTCGAGGATTATGGGCTTCGGCTGGAGGAGATCACCGACGCGCAGCGCGAAGCCGTGCTCGCGATCTTGCGTGCCAGCCTCAGCGCCAAAGGCTATCAGATGTCGCGCGACGTGATGCGGCTCAATCGGTTCCTCGGCGATCTCGTCGGCGGGCCGGCGATCCTTGGCGAGTGGAGCTACAATTTCTGCCTCTTCGGCACGCCCTCGACCAGCGAGCCCTGGGGCTGGCAGCTTTTCGGTCACCATCTCAGCCTCAATTGCATGGTGATCGGCGGGCAGATGGTGCTGACGCCGACCTTCTGGGGCGCAGAACCGAGCCATGCCGATGTCGGACCCTTCGCCGGCACGACGCTGTTCGAGGATGAAGAGCGCGCCGGCCTCACGCTGATGCGCTCTTTCTCGCCGGAGCAACAGCGCCGTGCCATCGTCGCGCATTCGATGGTCGGCGGCGATCTTCCACCCGGCCGGCGGCATTTCGCCGACAATCTCCACCTCGCCGGCGCGCATCAGGACAATCGCATCATTCCCTATGAAGGGATTACGGCCGCCGACATGTCGGCGGTGCAGCGCCGCAACTTGCTCGACCTCATCGGCCGCTACATCGCGCCGCTACCGGAGGGGCCGGAGAAGCAGCGCATGGCCGAGATCGAGCAGCATATGAACGAGACGCATTTCTGCTGGATCGGCGGCTTTGCCGAGGACAGCACCTTTTACTATCGCGTGCAGAGCCCGGTGGTGCTGATCGAGTTCGACCACCATATCGGCGTGTTCCTGACCAATGCCGAACCGGCGAAATTCCATGTCCACACCATCGTGCGGACGCCGAACGGCAACGATTACGGGCTCGATCTGTTACGGCTGCATTACGAGCAATCGCCGCATCATCAAGCGAAATAAAAGCTGAGCGCGTTCAGTCGTTGACGTGGTCGTGGCCGCCGATGCGGCCCGGCCGCCAATAGCCTTCGGCATAGATCTGGCTACGGTCGAAGCCGCGCTCCAGGAGCGCGTGGCGCTGGTTGCGCACGTTGCTGGTCTCGCCGATGACGATGGCGTGGCCCTTGCCCGGCGGGAAAGTGAAAGCCGCGAGCGTTTTCGACAGCAGATCGCTCGGCCCCGGCGCAGCGCCGTTGCGCAACAGCCATTGCAGCTTCACATCGGCTTGCGTCGCGAGCGCCTGCTTGTCCTCTTCCCCGCCGATTTCGATGAAGGCAAAGGCGCACGCGCCTTTCGGCAGCGCCTCGAGCAGCGCGAAGATCGCCGGCAGACAGGTCTCGTCGCCGAGAAAGAGATGCCAGTCGGCGTCGGGATTGAGAGCGATGCGGCCGCGCGGGCCGCGGATATCGATGACATCGCCCGGCTTCGCATCGAGCGACCAGCTCACGCCCGGCGTGCGATGGCCGTGCAGCACGAAGTCGACATCGATCAGCTTGCTCGCCGTATCGTAGCGGCGGATCGTGTAATGCCGCCGCGCCGGCTCGCCGCCCGGCTGCGGAATCTGCAGCACGATCTCCTGACCTGGCTTCGGGGTGAATTCTTCGAGGTTATCGCCGGTCAGCTGAACCCGGCGCATATGCGAGTTGATATCGAAGGCTTTGACGACCCGGAGCGTCCAGGGACGGCCGCGCCGCCGCTCGAGGTCGGCCTCGCTGAGCATCGGTCGGCCCGCCGCCGGCGCCGTCCCGCCCCGCACCCCTTCATCCGGCCCCGCCATGGGATC
Organism: Allostellaceae bacterium; assembly: GCA_035573175.1. Lineage (GTDB taxonomy): Bacteria > Pseudomonadota > Alphaproteobacteria > ATCC43930 > CGMCC-115725 > CAIKMD01. Next base: position 6,878 of record DATMZZ010000108.1, on the reverse strand, counting down.
CCTCTTCTTCTCTTCCCAGAATTGCTCGAAAGAATATGGGACGCACCTGGCACCAAAGCAAACCGGCGGCGTTCGGCCGGTAATTCTTAATCAACTTTTACCTTCGAAAATCGGCGTCTCGCTTACGGCGAAAGGCGGCGTTTAGCCTACCCCTATGACGAAGCGTTTCGGCTCCGACCGGCAGCCACGGATGCGCCTGCTTTACGGCGGCGCGATCGCCATCCTTTTGGGCTTCGTCGCCATCGCCGGCTATTCCCTTATCGATGCCCGGAACGCGACACGCCAAAATGCGGTGCAGGCGGCAGAGAACCTCACGACGGCGCTGGCGCACGACATCGATCGCACCATCACGCTCTACGATCTCTCGCTGCAAACGGTCATCGCTGGGCTGAACCTGCCCCAATTGCCCGAGATGCCGCCGGCGGTACGGCAGGCCGTGTTGTTCGACGGCGCGGCCAGCGCCGACGGCTTTGGCGCGACTTTCGTCATCGACGAGAATGGCAATATCAAATTCGCTTCGAGACACTCGAGCGCGCAGGGTATGAATTTCGCCGACCGCGATTTATTCACCGTGCACCGAGACAATCCGAATGTCGGCCTCTATATCAGCGCGCCTTTCCGCTTGCAGATCAGCGGCGTCTGGGCTGTCGCTTTCAGCCGACGCATCGCGCATAGCGACGGCAGCTTCGCCGGCATCGTTTTCGGCTCCGTGAAGCTCGATTTTTTCAAGCGGCTCTTCGACCGCGTCGATCTCGGCCCGCAGGGAACGCTCACGCTGATCCGCACCGACGGCCTCGTGCTGATGCGCAAGCCGTATATCGATCCGGCCAAGCCGCGTGTCGTGCCGGGTTTCAACCATTTCCGCGCCGCGCCTGCCGGCAGCTTCGAGGCCTCCGGTCAGATCGACGGCCGTAAGCGAATCTTCGTCTACCGCAAGCTCGGCAAACTGCCGCTTGTCGTCGCCGCGGGACCAACCACCGAGGTTGTTTTCGCGGACTGGCAACGCAAAGCCGGTGCCACGATCATCCTGATGCTGGGGCTCGTCGCCATGGCATTTTGGCTCCTCCATCGGCTCACCGGCGAGTACCGCCGCCGCGCCGAGGCCGAGGCGCGTGCCATCGAAAGCGAACGTCGCCATAAGGTCATCGCCGAAGCGGAACGCGACGCCCGCGCCGCGCTCGAACGCTCGATGGCACAGGTCGAGGCTTCGATCAAAGAGCAGCGCCGCGCCGAGCTCGCCCTGCGCGAAAGCGAGCAGCGCTTCCGCGACTTTGCCGAAAGCTGCGGCGATTGGTGCTGGGAAACGGATGCCAATCATCGCTTCACCCTGTGCATCGCCAATGTCCACAATAAGAACAACAACCTGCCGGGCGATCCGATCGGCAAGACAAGTTGGGAGATCGCCGGCGCCGATACCGAGACGGACCCGATATGGCGCGCGCACAAGCAAGCGCTCGACTCGCGCCGAGCGTTTCGCCGCTTCCGCTATCCGCTGCGAACCGCCGATGGACAAAAGCTCCATTTGTCGACGAATGGCATCCCGGTTTTCGACGAGCACGGCGAATTTTCCGGTTATCGCGGGACGTTCTTCAACGTCACCGCCTCCCTCGAAGCACGCAATCGTACAGAGCAGGCACAAGCGCTGCTGCGCAACGCGGTCGACAGCATCTCCGAGGGCTTCGTCATCTACGATGCAGACGATCGCTTCGTCATGTGCAATGCCGCACATGAAGAGCTCTATTCCGTCGTCGGTTCGCTTTTGCGGCCGGGTGTGCCGTTCGAGGCAATCCTGCGCGCGGGCGTGATGCATGCGGCGTCGACCCGTCCGTTCCCCGATCCCGAGGCCTGGATCGCGCAGCGCCTGCTCGATCACCGCAATCCGGCGCCGCGCACGGTCGAACGCCAGCTATGGGACGGGCGTTGGGTGCTGGTCTGCGAGCGCCGCATGAGCGATGGCGGCACGGCAAGCCTGCAAATCGACATCAGCGCGCTGAAAGAAACGCAGCGTGCGTTGCGTCAGAGCGAGCAGCGCCTGGCGCGCGCCCAGCGTATCGCGAGTGTCGGCGATATCGAGCACGATATCGTCACCGGCACGGTCACCTGGTCGGATCACGCCTATGAGATCTACGGTCTGCCGAAAGGCAAGATGCCGAAATGGGAAGAGTTCATCGCCCTTGTTCATCCCGAAGATCGCGCGCACGTAAACGACATCCTGCGCGCCGTGCGCAGAGGCATACCGGCACCGGTCACCGAATACCGAATCATCCGGCCTGACGGCTCACTGCTCTATCTGCTGCGGGAAAACGAGCCGATCCGGGACGCTTCGGGCAAGGTCGTGCGCGTCGCGAGCACGGTCAAGGACATCACCGAATTGCGGCAATCGCAGGAACGCGAGCGCGAGCTGCATATCGCGCTTCAGCATCGGCAGAAGCTCGAAGCGCTGGGCACGCTGGCCGGCGGCATCGCGCATGACATGAACAACACGCTGGTGCCGATCCTCGCGCTCTCGAAGCGCGCCATGGCACATGCGCCTGCCGGCAGCCGCGAACGCCAGAATTTCGAGACGATCTATCGCGCCAGCGAGCATGCGCGCGATCTGGTCAAGCAGATCCTCACTTTCAGCCGCAAGGATAATATCGACAAGAAACCGGTGCGGCTCGGCATCCTCGCGCGCGAAGCGCTGCAGATGATGCGCGCCGGTATTCCGACGACGATTGCCCTGGTCGAGCACATCGACGAGACGCCGCTCGTTCTGGGCGATGCCGGCCAAATTCGCCAGGTGATCATCAACCTCGTGACCAATGCGGCGCAAGCGATCGGCGAGACCTCGGGCACGATCACCATCCGGGTCGACGCTTCGCCGGAGCGGGTGTGGCTGAACGTGAGCGATACCGGTTGCGGTGTCGGCGATCAGGATCTGCCGAAACTGTTCGACCCCTTCTTCACCACCAAGGAGGCAGGACAGGGGACCGGCCTGGGTCTCTCCGTCGTCCATGGCATCGTCACCGCGCATGGCGGCCGAATCGATGTGAAGAGCGAGCTTGGCCGCGGCGCCGAGTTCATCGTCGCCTTCCCGGCGCTCGCGGCAAGAGAGCAGCCAACGGCGATCGAGCCGGCTGCTTAAGCTGCGTTAATCATTGTAACCGGCTGCGACAAACTTCCCGTCATTATAGCTTTTCCACCGATCTCAATGATTCATTAACGATCCGCCCCTACACTTCATAGTCGCTATATCCCTGGTTTTATTGACAATAGTTGAAGTGAGGCGGCCGTGCGCACGGTCCTTGTGATCGACGACAACATCGCCGTTCTATCGACGCTCATCTACCTGCTCGAGGAAGAGGGCTATCACGTGGTCAGCGCCGAGAACGGCCATGCTGGCGTGCGCATCTATCTCAGCGAGCAGCCCGATCTCGTGATCGCCGACCTCATCATGCCCGAGCAGGGCGGTATCCAGACGATCCGCGAGATCAAGCGTCACTGTCCCGATGCCAAGATCATCGCCATCTCCGGCGGCGCGCGCATCGGCAACACCGATCCGCTCGAAGCGGCACGCGAGGTTGGCGCCACCGCGACGCTCGCCAAGCCGCTCGATCCGGACGACTTCATCGAAGCGGTGAACAATCTCCTCGCCGCGTAAGCGGCCTCGATCCCGATCAGACGACCTTCGCCGCGGCTTCATTGTCGCTCGCGCCACGCCTGCTATCCTGCCGTTGATGGCAGAGCGATCCGTTCATCTGGTCGGCGGCGTGCCGCTCGAGGCGCGCGAGGTCTTCGAGCTCGCCGGCGCGTCTTTCGGCCCACTCGCCAAGCGTCTGCCCGATGGCGAGAAGAAGCGCGGCTGGCTGCGCCCGCAAGCGCCAATCGTCGGCCGTGCCGCGGGCATGATCCCGGGCGGGGTCGCGCGCTATCTCCACATGACCAATCAGCGCTATCGCCCGGCACCGGGGCAAGATCTGAACGCGATCGATTTCGGGCCGCTGGGCTATCTCGCAGCAGCACGCGAGTCCTACGCGCTCTTCAGCGCGGCGCGCGCGGCGGGAAAGATCGCGCCCGGCACGCGCTTTCAGATCAGCGCGCCGACGGCGTTTGGCGTGATGGGACATTGCATCGATCTCGACGCCGTGCGCGATGTATGGCCGATCTATGAGGGGCAGCTCTTTGCCGAGATCAACGCGATCGCGCGAGAGATTCCGCCTGAGGATATCGCCGTGCAATGGGACATCGCCGTAGAGATCACCCAATCGCTCGACAATCCGAACGGCTCGATGCGGGAATTCGGCGCCGACGAGCTCGCCACCGCCGTCGCGAGAGCGCTCGATTGCCTGCCGGACGCGGTCGAAGGCGGGATTCACCTTTGCTATGGCGATGCGGGCGAGGACAAGCACTACGTCAATCCGCGCGATATGGGGGTCATGGTCGCCTTCCACAACGCGATCGCGGCGCGCGCGAAGCACAGCATCGCTTGGGTCCATATGCCCGTGCCGAAAGAACGCGAGGACGAGGCCTATTTCGCGCCGCTCGCCGAGTTGCGCCTTCGCCCGGAAACCGAGCTGATGCTGGGCCTCGTCCATCGCCTCGACGGCATCGAAGGGGCCCGCCGCAAGGTCGCGGCGGCACGCAAATTCGCGCCGGTCTTCGGTGTCGGCACGGAATGCGGCATGGGCCGCTATTTCAGCCCCGATACCATGCAAGAAGTCTTCGCCCTTCACCGTCAGGTCGCGGCGCTGAGCTAGAGCGTGATGGATCACGCCGTCCGCCTGCGCCAGCTCAGCTATTTTGTCGAAGCGGCGCGCAGCGGCTCGCTGCTGCGCGCTTCCGAGCGGCTCCACGTCTCGCAGCCGGCGATCACCAACGGGCTGCGCGACCTCGAAACCGCGCTCGGCGCCAAGCTGCTGCAGCGCAATCGCAAAGGTGTCGAGTTGACCGGCTACGGCAAGGTCTTCATCCATCACGCGATCAACGTGCTGTCGGAGATCAATGCCGGCGTCTCACATCTGCAGGCGGTGCTGAAGGCCGAGCGCGGTCAGGTCACCTTCGGCGCGCCGCCGATCATTTCCTTCCGCCTGGTGCCGCAAGTGCTCGCGCATTTCAAACGCGACCATCCGCTGGTGGCCGTTATCGCCAACCCGGCGAATCTCGACGCGCTGCTGCCGTCGTTGCGTCTCGCCGAGCTCGATTTCGTCATCGCCGGCATCGGTACGCTGGAGCAGATGGCGGGCATCCACTACGAAGTGCTGTTCCAGGAGCGGCTCTGCCTCGCGGCGCGACAGGGTCATCCGCTCGCCAGCAAGAAGCGCGTGACGCCGAAAGAGCTGCACAGCTATCCGTGGTTCATCCTCCACCCCTATCGCGATTTCCGCGACCAGGTGGAGAATCTCTTCGCCGCGGCCGGGCTGGAATTCCCGCGCAATTTCATCGAGGCCGGTCACAACATCGCCGCCGACTATCTGCGCCAATCCGATGCCGTGGCGATCCTGCCCTATAACCTCGTCGCCGAGAGCATCGAGGCCGGCTCGCTGATCGAATTGCCGACCGAGCGGCCGCTGCCCGGCTATCCGGTCGGCATCCTCTGCCGCGAAGGTGCCGAGCTGACCGCCACCGCGCAGCTTTTCATCCAGGAAATCAAAGCCACGGCCGCAGGGCTGCGAGCCGTCCCCACTGTCTCGCCGCAAGCCCGGACGCGGCCCGCCGCCCGTCGCCGCAAACAGGTATAAGCTTTCGTTATAGAAAACTCCCCGTTATCTATTAGAGCCGCGGCGGCCGGAGCTTTAAGCTGTCTGGCGGGAGGAGTTTCGTGGCCAAGCTGGTTCTCGGAATCGGGACATCGCACGGCTCGATGCTGTCGACGCCGCCGCAGGAATGGGACGGCCGCGCCGCCGCCGATCGCCGCAACAAGGCCCTCGCCTTTCGCGGCGGCAATTATTCTTTCGATCAGCTCTACGTCCTGCGCCAAGCCGAGGATTTCGCCGCGCGCAACACGGCGCCGGCGCGCCAGGCGTATTACGATCGTTGCCAGAAGCAACTCGATGCGCTGGGCGACATCCTCGCCGGTGCCAAGCCCGATATCATCGTCGTCATCGGCGACGATCAGCATGAATGGTTCACCGAGGAGTTGCAGCCGACTTTCGGCATCTATTGCGCCGGCGAGGTCGTGAATTTCGCACCGACACAAGAGGAGATGGCCCGCCATACCCGCGAAGGCCGCGGCGCCGCGGTCACTGGTTACCACCCGCCCGCCGATCAGCCCTATCCGATCGCGAAAGACCTCGCCGAGCATATGATCGCGCAGGCGATGCAGGACGGTTTCGATGTGGCGGCGATCATGGCGCAGCCGAAGCGCGATCATGAGATAACGAATCTCGGCCATGCCTATGGTTTCATCTATCGCCGGCTGCTCAAGGACAAGCCGCTGCCGCTGGTGCCAGTGCTGGTGAACACCTTCTATCCGCCAAACCAGCCTTCGCCGCGCCGCTGTTTCGATTTCGGCCGCGCGCTCGGCCGTGCCATTGCGAGCTGGCCGGGCGATGCGCGCGTCGTCGTGGTCGGCTCGGGCGGGCTCAGCCATTTCGTCATCGATGAGGCGTTCGATCATCGCATCCTCGGCGCGTTCCAGCGCGACGACGTCGACGCAATGACCGGCGAGGATGACGCGTTGTTCCGCTCCGGCACATCGGAGACCAAGAATTGGATCGTGGCGCGCGGCGCGCTGGCCGCGACCGGTTTCACGATGAAGCTGCTCGATTATGTGCCGTGCTATCGCTCGGAAGCGGGCACCGGCAATGCGATGGCTTTCGCGACGTGGTCATAAATTCGTTCAGGAAACCGGGGGAGACTCGTTAAATGCCAGGTTGGCGCGTCGGCATCGATATCGGCGG